>CAYXRN010000038.1:18586-24834 GCA_964467635.1 uncultured Chitinophagaceae bacterium
ACCGAAACACTGCGCAGTTGTTGACGTGCGGGGACTGGTAGGAGCGAGAGGAAGACGGTCGCAAAACTATTTGTTTTACAACCCGGCTAAAAATTTTTGGTTGCAATATTGTGACGGCCTGCCTCAAGCTTTTTGACATGATCACAGAAAGCGGGTTTTTAACAGCTGGCTCGCCGCCCATCATAGGCGGTTTAATGCCGATCGTAAATTTTCCGTTACCTGGCTTTCGAGAAAATGGTTTAGCATTGCTTTTTCTGTTGCTTAGTTTTGCCGCGTTTCCGTGGTGGTGGACAGCCGTAAATAGACCTGTAAGATAATTTGTTTATTTTGGGCAGGAAATAGATGCCCATGCGACTTTTCCTGTTTGTAAGTACCTTATTGGTTTTTTGCTGCCTTGCCAGTGCTCAACCCCCAAAAGTTAAAGTTGTTGCGCATCCTGAACGTCATGAAGTAACCATTGCTGTAGACAACCGCCCTTTTACGACTTACCTTTTCGCCGATACCTTGAGAAAGCCCATTCTTTATCCTGTTCGTGCGGCCAGCGGTACGATCGTCACCCGCGGTTTCCCCATACATCCCCGTCCGGGGGAGTCTGCCGATCACCCGCATCAGGTGGGGCTGTGGTTTAGTTATGAAAGCGTAAACGGATTGGACTTCTGGAATAATTCCTATGCAATTCCGGTGGAGGAAAGATCACATTACGGGTGGATCCGCCATCAAAAAATCCTGAGCATCAAAAGTGGAGACACCGGCGTGTTAAAAATAGCGGCGGACTGGGAGAACCAAAAAGGAGACATCCTGATAAAAGAAATAACCACCTTTACCTTCAGCGGTGCAGACCATCAAAGAACCCTGGATCGCGTGACTACCCTTGCCGCTGTCGTCCCTGTTAGGTTTAAAGACATAAAGGATGGGTTGCTTGGCATTCGTGTCGCTAAGGGGCTGCAACTTCCCGCGGGAAACTACCTGACCAGCAAAGGAAAGACAGGCGACAGTGCCTGGGGAACGCGGGCCCGCTGGTGCATGCTATACGGAAAGCTGAAGCAGGAAAAGACAAGTATTGTCATTTTCGATCATCCTGACAATCCCGGCTATCCTACCTATTGGCATGCGCGGGGCTATGGTTTATTTGCAGCCAACCCCTTGGGACAAAAAATATTTTCGGACGGAAAGCAGGTCCTGAATTTACGGTTGTCTCCCGGACAGTCGGTTACCTTCCGGTACAGGATCGTTATTCGAAACGGAACGTATCCCACCACCGATAGATTGAATAAGGAAGCAGACGCCTTTGCAATACAGTATTAAATTTTAAAAGGAATGTTATTATTAGGATTAGATGTTGGAACCTCTTCTATAAAAGCATCGGTAATAGATGCGCAAACGCAGCAGGTCATCGCATCGGCCGCTGACCCGGAAACGGAGGCGGAAATCATTGTACCTCAACCCGGATGGGCGGAGCAGGATCCGGAAAGCTGGTGGAAATATACCCAACGGGCCGTTTTGAAATGCCATGCTACAGGGCGCTACAATCCAAAAGAAATAGCAGCGGTAGGGATCGCTTATCAAATGCATGGACTCGTCTTGGTTGACGAAGCCCAACAAGTATTGCGCAACGCGATTATCTGGTGTGATAGCCGGGCGGTGGACATTGGCAGTAAAGCATTCCGGGAAATAGGGGAGGAAAAGTGCCTGGACCGTTTTTTAAACTCCCCCGGAAACTTCACCGCCAGCAAATTGGCCTGGGTGAAAGCCAAAGAACCGGAAACATACCGAAAAATTGCTAAACTGATGTTGCCAGGCGATTTTATCAGTATGAAGTTGACCGGTGCGGTAACCACCTCCATTTCCGCCTTATCAGAAGGCATTTTCTGGGACTTTCAGGCAGGTGAAATTGCAAAGGATATTTTGACATATTTTGGTTTTACGAAAGCTGTTTTTCCCGCTATTGCGCCTTTGTTTTCGGTACATGGTGAACTCACCAGCGCGGTTGCCTCAGAACTATCGCTGAAGCCGGGTACCCCGGTAGCTTATAAAGCCGGCGACCAACCCAATAATGCCCTGGCGTTGCATGTCATGCAGCCGGGCGAAGTCGCTGCCACCGCAGGAACTTCAGGGGTTATTTACGGGATAAGCGATCAGCTAACCTATGACCGGGGAGGGCGCATCAACAGTTTTGCCCATGTGAATTACACGGAAGAGGTAAAAAGAATCGGTGTCCTCCTTTGTATCAACGGGGCGGGAAGTTTTAACCGGTGGATCAAGTCAGTCGCAGGGACTGATTTTTCTTATGCCGGGCTCAACCGGCAGGCAGATAAAGTGGCGCCGGGCGCTGATGGCTTGTTTGCAATTCCTTTTGGTAACGGAACGGAACGAATGCTCAATAACAAGGTTGTCGGAGGACATTTCTGTAACCTTGATTTTAATATACACACCACCAACCACCTGATGCGGGCCGTGCAGGAGGGCATCGCTTTTTCCTTCCGGTATGGATTGGATATGATGCGTGAAAACGGAATCACCCCCTCGGTGGTAAGAGCCAGCCAGGCCAATTTGTTTTTGAGTCCGGTTTTTGCACAGGCTTTTGCCGATGTAAATAATGTCGCTGTAGAACTCTACGAAGGGGACGGAAGTTATGGTGCTGCAATTGGTGCTGGCATCGGTGCGGGTATTTTTAAGGACGCCGAGGAGGCCTCACAAAACAGAAAGCCCGTTGGCCGGCTAGAGCCCTTGCATACCGCTGCCTACCAAACGCTGTATCAGGAATGGAAAAACTGGCTTAATAAGATCTGTTCATAAAAGGGGCCGCTTTTGCCCTTATTCAGGAACCCGTACCGTCCATTTTTACCTAAATTCTTCCGGGCATATCACTTCAAGGCCTGGCCTAAATCCTCCAGTATGTCTTCGGCATTTTCGATTCCCACGCTCATCCGTATCAGCCCATCTGTTATTCCGCTGGCTTCCCTTTGTGTTTTAGGTACGCCATAATGAGTCATGGAGGCCGGGTGGCACAGCAGGGTGTCACAGGTGCCGAGTGAAACAGCCCGCGTACAAAAATCCAGTGCGTCAATAAATTTTTTGCCGGCCTCCAAACCGCCTTTTAATTCAAAGCTCATCATGGCGCCCGGGTGTTTCATTTGCTTTTGAGCGATGGCATGATCCGGATGTCCGTCAAGTCCCGGATAATTGACCTTTGCTACCTGAGCATGCTTTTCCAGGTAGTGAGCCACCCGCATGGCGTTTTCACAATGGCGCAGCATGCGTACTTCCAGCGTTTTCATGCCTTGTGTGAGCAGATAGGCGTCAAAGGGGTTGCTGTTACCACCGAGTAACAAATGGGTTTTCTTTATGGCGGCTTCCATAATCGCCAGGTCGCTGCCGATCAATACCCCGCCAATGGCCGAACCATGCCCGTTTAAAAATTTGGTAGTGGAGTGGAAAACAAAATCGACGCCATAACGAAAGGGTTGTTGCAAGTACGGGGTAGCGAAGGTGTTGTCTACTGCGGTAAGGCAATCATGCCGTTTCGCAAGGGAAATAATCTTTTCCAGGTCTACGCAGCGAAGCGTCGGATTGGCAGGCGTTTCTATGTATATCAGGCGTATGGTCTTGTCGCTCAGCAGGGCTTCTTCCACTTTTTCCGGTTGGTGCATATTCATTACCCTGGTTTGAATACCGAGTCCGGGAAATATTTTTTGCAACAATTCATCGGTGCCTCCGTAGAGCGAAGGATGTGTCAGCACGGTATCGCCGGATGTTAAGGTGGATAGAAACAAGGTCGTTAATGCAGCCATTCCCGAGGCATGGAGCAGCGCTTTTGCTTCCATAGGGCTGCCGTCCTTTGCTTTTAATCCAAAAGTTTCCAGTGCGGCCAGCTTGCCTTCGGCTTCTGTAAAAGACGGATTTCCCCAGCGGGAATAAATATAGCCTTCTTCCTTGCCACTGAACCGGTTCATGCCTTGCTCAGCGGTGTCAAAAACGTAGGTAGACGAGGCGTAGATAGGCGTTACATGCGCGTAATTCGGATCGGGGATATGGCCGCCATGCACACAGGCGGAACCGAATCCCTGATATTTCTGTGTTTTTTTTATCATTTAAGTACCTGCTTTTTGTCTGTTTTTTATTAAAGGTATAATTTCCGTTAAGGCTGCACTTCCTCGTGAAAGTGCTTCCACACTATTTTGGCTTTGCCCCTTCCGATTTCTCCTGTCAGTTCCCGTTCCGTTAGTTTTTTAATTTTATTGATCGAACGAAAGCGAGTCAGCAGCTGGTCGGCGGTATGCTTGCCAATTCCTTTTATCTGTTCCAGTTCGTTGGTGAAGGTGCCTTTACTTCGCTTTTGCCGGTGGAAAGTAACCCCAAATCGGTGTACTTGGTCCCGGATGAAGCGGATAAGCTTCATGCTGTCGCCCGCGTAGGGCAGCTTCAGGCTTTCCGCATCCCCGGCAAAGAAAAGCTCTTCCTCGTTTTTCGCTAGCCCTACCAATGTCATCCTTCCGGTCAGCCCCAGCTCCTGTACCGCCTGGAGGGCAGCGCTAAGCTGACCTTTGCCTCCATCGATGATCACCAGTTGCGGCAGCATTTGTTGCTCCGCCGTCAGTCGCTTGTACCGGCGGTAAACCACTTCCCGCATAGAAGCGAAATCATTAATTCCCTGAACGGATTTAATATTGAAATGGCGGTAGTCTTTTTTGCTGGGTACTCCGTTTTTAAAAACCACACAGGCCGCTACCGGATAGCTTCCCTGAAAATTCGAGTTGTCAAAACACTCAATATGGAAAGGCACTTCTGGCAACTGAAGGTCTTCCTGCAGGGTGTAGAGCAGCTGCTTTTTATCTTCCTGGCTTTTTTGTTCCAGCCGCAGCGCTTTTTTCTTCCGTATTTCTTCCAGGAAATAACTGACATTCTTTTGCGAGAGTTCCAGCAGCTTCTTTTTATCTCCCGCACGGGGGACGGTTATTTTTATATCCGGATCAGGGAAAGAGATCATAAAAGGAATAATCAGGTCGGTCGCCATGCTGTGCATCTTTTCCCGGATTCGGGTAATCGCAAAAGGCAGGATCTCCGTTTCTGGTTCATCCAGCTTACACTCGAAAATACTGGTATGGGTTTGGATGATGCTGCCGTTACGTACCTGCAAAAAATTGACATACGCCTGCCTGCCGTCTTTGCGTATGGAAAATACATCTACATCGCCTATACGTGCATTGACTACGGTGCTTTTGGCCTTGTATTCTTTAAGTGATTCTATCTTTTTTCGGATGATTTCCGCTTTTTCAAAGGCCATGTTTTGCGCATGGGTTTTCATCTCTTCTTTCAACAGTTGCAGCACGGGAGCCAGCTTGCCTTTCAGCAGGTTGCGGACTTGTTCGAGGTTTTTGTCATAGTCTTCCGCAGTTTGCAATCCTTCACAAGGACCCTTGCAGTTGCCCAGGTGATATTCCAGGCAGACCTTAAATTTTTCGCCAAAGATGTTCCGGTCTGTCAGCCTCAGGCTGCAAGTGCGCAGTGGGATAAAGGTATGGATGAATTCCAGCAAATCGCGGACTTTTCCGACGCTTGTATAGGGACCGAAATACTGAGAGCCGTCGTTGATGACCCGGCGCGTGAGGAAAACACGGGGGAAAGGTTCGTTTTTTATAACGATATAGGGGTAGCTCTTGTCGTCCTTCAGGTTGATGTTGTAGCGGGGCTGGTATTGCTTGATTAATGAATTTTCCAGCAAAAAGGCGTCCTGCTCGGTGTCCACAATGGTTACCTCGATGCGGCGGATCTTTTCGACCAGCTTTTTGGTCTTATAATTGTCGATGGAACGGCTAAAGTAAGACCCTACACGCTTGCGCAGGTTCTTGGCCTTGCCCACATAAATAATGACTTCCTGCTCATCGAAATACTTATATATCCCCGGCTTATGAGGTATCGTGGTCGCAATATGTTGAAATTCTTTAGCCGTCATCGTAAAGTCGCCCTGCCTGATTGCTACAAATTTAAAAAGGTGAACTACCCACCCACGCCAGAGGCGATGGGTTAGGCTTCGGGGGTCGTAGACTTACCTAATGGCAACGCCTCATCCCGTTTTTGCTTAACGTAGGATTCAATCCCTGAACCCGACAATCTGTTTATACCCTGCTTTAATATGTTCTTTGCTGCATTTACATCTCTACCTTGTACTTCACCACAAGATTTACAAGTCCACTCTCTGATGGAAAGTGTTAAATCTTGGTTTATCCATCCACAACTTGAACAAGTCT
>CAYXRN010000039.1:0-24624 GCA_964467635.1 uncultured Chitinophagaceae bacterium
AAGGCCAAAGGATTAATTTGAAACTATTTGCAAAGGTAAATTTTCTGAAATATTTCGAATGGGAGAACAACTTCGGGTTCAATTACAGAAACAGACGTAATTGGGTATATTATAGGCCCTACTCTCTTTGGAATTTCCAAACAGGGTTTCAATATCCTCAAAAACCCGCTGTAAGCAGTTTATTGAATAGTAGCATTAGGAACTATGGATTTGTATTTAATTCGCTCCTACGTTTTAAAAAATCATTTTCAAGCGGCCATAAATTAGGTCTTTTGCTTGGGTTTGACGAAGAATATAATCGAATGGACAACTTTGACGCGACAAAAAATGACATATTAGGGGACGATGCCATATACATACTTAACGCGGGGGCTAACCTAGTTGCGATAAATGGAGCCGGGACAGACGACGCGTTAAGATCCTATTTTGGTCGATTGAATTACGACTATAACAATAAATACTTGTTAGAAGCCAGTTTCAGGTATGATGGATCATCAAGATTTTCAAGGAAAAACAGGTGGGGTTTCTTTCCGTCATTTTCCGCTGGATGGCGGATTATAGAAGAACCGTTCGCGGAAGCTTTAAAAGATGTATTTGATGAAATTAAGTTAAGAGCTTCGTTGGGAGCGCTTGGAAATAACCGAATAGGTGATTATACTTATCAGGTAATCTATGGCTCGGTCCTTTATCCTTATGGTGAACAACTTCAACAGGGTGTTGCGCCAAAGGAACTGGCCAACAAGGATATCCGATGGGAGACTACCAAAATTGCGAATGTCGGCTTGGACGTGAGCCTTTTGAAAGGCCAATTGTTCCTCAGCTTTGATTATTATGACAAAACCACAGATGACATCCTTGCTCGTATCCCCGTCCCACTGGTATTGGGCAACTTTACTCCACCGTGGCAGAATATAGCTAAAATGAGCAATCGCGGAGCGGAACTGCAGGTGACGTACGGAGGCAGTATTGGAGGAAAATTTCACTATACTATCAATGGGAACTTCTCTACAGTGAAGAATGAAGTTCTAGCGTTTAATGACCAAAAATCAATCAGCGGTCCACGTATTACCGTAGAAGGGAAACCATTCAGTAGTTTTTTCCTGCTTGATTATGACCATATTATACAAAGCCAATCGGAAATAGACAAACTCCTGGATGCCGGATATCAATTTGGTTCTTATGTAGGAGGTACGCCCAAACCCGGAGATCTACTGTATAAAGATGTCAACGGAGACAAAATATTTGATGAGAAAGATAGAGTGACTAAAGACTTTTCTTCCCTTCCGAAATATACATATGGATTTAATCTTAATGGAGCCTATAAGGGTTTTGATATTAATATTGTAGGACAAGGAGTAGGGGGTTCTCGAGGGTATTGGGGCAATGATGGCTTTAATACCTTTAATATCAATGAAGCTTTTTTACAAAGAAAAGTCATTCTAAAACGTTGGACCCCTGAGAACAAATCTACGCGATATCCGCGGCTACATACCTCGGGTTCCGCCATTAACACGGCGTATAGTGACTATTGGTTGTATAACACGTCGTACCTCCGACTTAAGTCCATACAATTAGGTTATACATTGCCAGAAAAGATTACTTCTCAAGTATTTATCTCAAGATTAAGGATATACATTGATTTTGAGAATTATGTTACATGGACAAAGTTTGAAGGGTACAACCCGGAGAATCCGAGCATGACCTATCCTTTAATGAAACAAGTAGTATTTGGCCTAAACCTCACTTTTTAAAAAGATAATAAATGATTAAGATGAAAGTAAAACAATTAATATTACTGTTTCTGTCTATTATTCTTCTTGCTTCCTGCGGAAAAGGGTTTCTTGATCGAAATTCGCTCGTTGGGTTGTCAGAAAATGCGTTGTGGAAGACCCAGAAAGACGCAGTTATGGGGATCAACGCCCTCTATACCGTGAACAGGGAATTTATAAACAGTATAGTCAAGTATGGACTGCTGGATGATTTTACTGATATTTCCTATCAATCATGGGCTACTGGACTAACGACAGGTCAATATCCGGCAAATGCCTCGTTTTACGCTGATTCATGGGGGGCCTTTTATAAAGGTATAAACCGAGCGAATATGGCTATTGAAAAATTGCCGAGTATCCAGATGGACGCGAATGTAAAGAAAAGGTTAATGGGGGAAGCGAAGTTCTTTAGAGGGTACTATTATTTTAAATTATGGAACTATTTCGGCGGGGTTCCGCTTTACGACACACCAGTTACTGTCAGTAATTCACTTAAAGCACGTAGTTCGGAACAGGAAGTATATAAATTTATAGTTAAAGACATGACTGATGCGGTTAATCTATTACCGGGGACTTATGATCAATCAAATAAAGGACGTGTTACGAAATGGGCTGCGTTAGCAGTGCGAGGAAAAGCGCATCTTTGGGCAAAAGAATATGTTAAAGCGGCAGATGATTTTAAACAAATTATGGATGAAAGTGACCGTAGTTTAGTCAGGGACTTCACTACATTATTCCATGCGTATGGCAATAATAATAGCGAGGTTATTTTCGATGTTCAGTACGTAGGAGTAGAGGGATTTGGCGTTGCGACCGACCGTAACTATGGCAATGCAATGGGTTCAACAAAAGGCTCGCAACGGACTCGCCCTACTCCGGAATTGGTCAACTCTTTTGAAATGCTAGATGGTACACCGTTTAGGTTTAGTAGCTTTACTAATGCCGATGGTACTATTTTTGACCCTGATAACCCGGAGGATTGGAACGATGAGGCTTCAGTTAGAAAGCTCTTTGAAAATAGAGACCCTAGGTTGGATATGTCTATTGTTGTACCATGGTCCACTTTTAAAGGACGAGGCGGAACTGATTATCTGTATAAGTTTCCGGTTGATGTCAACGATCCTAACGCTTATGTTCCCGTATGGACCAAGGGAAGTTATGCGTGGAGGAAGTTTGTACCTGTCGGTTCAAAATATACCCTGCAAGATAATATGCCAATAAACATACCGCTTATTCGACTGGCAGACGTGATGTTGATGTATGCGGAAGCAAAGAATGAGGCACTTAACGCTCCAGATATTAATGTATATGATGCGATTAATGTGGTCAGGAACAGGGCTAATATGCCAGACTTACCGCTGGGATTAACTAAAGAGCAGATGCGTCAGAGAATCCGGCATGAAAGAATAGTTGAGTTATGTGGAGAAGGGAAACGTTACGATGATATTCGCAGGTGGGGCGTCGCGCAACAAGTAGTGGATGGAAAATGGATGAAGACGTTCACCGGGACTAAAATACGTCAAAGGGGTTTCCCCGATTGGTTTTACCTATGGCCAATTCCGCAGTCTGAAATAGATATTAACCCGAACCTGACTCAGAACCCTGGCTGGTGAGTGTCCTAAATAAATGAAAAGTTCTTAGCCTTAAGCATTTAGTGCTAGATAAAAGATGAAGGAAGGCCCCTTGAGATCGGTCCACAGGCACCGGTTTCAAACCGCCTTTATGCTGCTGCGGTTAAATGCTGTGGTAGTGACAGGTAGAGGAAAAGGCATCCTAAAGGTGTCAGGTAAGTGATAGAGAGGTGAATGCAAGTGAACCACTGATGAAGCGTCGAAAGGGTTAGACGATGTCAAAGCCAAGGTGTACCGGGCAAGCTTGGGACAAGCAGAGAGACGTGAACTTGTTAGTTGTCTCTACGGCATCCGGCGTACAGGTGGCGCGAGCCTTTTTAACCAGATAAGCCCTAGATACACATAATATTGAATAAAATGCAATTGAATCGAATGTTTTTTAGCGTGATTTTTTGTATAGTTCCGTTGTTTCAGTCATTTTTGACCGCACAAGTGTCTACAAATGGCAGAAATACGTTAACTAGTAACGAGGATACAGTATACCTTTCCGATGTGCAATTTGATAGTAAAAGCTTTAGTTTAGCCAAAGGTCTAAACGGACATAGGGCGGTATATAGAAAAGCAGAAGCGCCGTCAGCGGCATATATACTTGTTCCCTTTGATCATTTAGGTGAAGGAGTTTATCAGTTTTCAACGGAGGCGTCTATGATTGACACCTCGTGCGATAATTCGAAGGGTACTTATTGGATGCAGTGGCAATGGAAGCGGGAGGATAAGGTTCAATTTATAATTTTTGATTCTTTCCGTGGCGCCAGGCAGTATATTGGTAAATTT
This sequence comes from uncultured Chitinophagaceae bacterium, assembly GCA_964467635.1. GTDB lineage: Bacteria > Bacteroidota > Bacteroidia > Chitinophagales > Chitinophagaceae > FW021-bin31. The sequence goes on from CAYXRN010000039.1 coordinate 4,175, forward strand.
GAGTTTAAAGGGAGTGACAAGACATTGAAAATTTGGCTCCCCGAGGGAGTGGGATTGATATCCATTTCTTATAAAAAGGTTAGCCCCAAAGTCCCTGAAGGGCTTAAACACTATACGCCAAGCGTTATCCCGCCAAAGGCGCACCCTCGGCTCTGGGCTACGCCTTCCTTTCTTCCTGTACTAAAAAAACGATTGGAATCGCCGGAAAGTCAATGGGCGTGGAAGAAGGTTCAAGAAGTAGCCCATTCTGAATATGCTTTTAAAGCAGTCGATACTATCGGTGTGTTCTATAGTGATTCTCTTGAAAAAATTATTAAAGCGAAGGCATTTTATTACTTGGTCACAAAGGATAATAGCGTTGGTGGTGATGCGATTCGGTTGTTGTTAGCATACTATAAACGCCTTGAGTTTGGCAATGTAGCTTATGGAGATATTAGCCGGCAGATAGGTCGAGCGATATACGTCGGATCCTTAGTCTATGATTGGTGCAATGCACTGATCGGAAGGGAGAATAAAACTGTCCTTAGGGATAAAATGACAGTCTTAGCGCGTAAGCTGGAAGTTGGATGGCCTCCTTTTAAATACCCCGTAGTTAATGGACATGCCGATGAGGCGATGATAAGCAGGGACCTTTTGTCAATGAGTATTGCTATTTATAATGAGAATCCACTACCCTATAAATATGTTTCTTATGCCTTATTAGAGCAACTAGCGCCTATGATGCAATTTGAATATCAATCATCCAAGCATAATCAGGGGGTTGATTATGGTGCGTACAGATTTGGTTGGGAAATGCATGGTGCTATGCTATTTTATAGGATGATGAAACGGAAGATTTATCCCGATAACCTTAAAAATCTTCCCTATTACTGGCTGTACATGCGGCTACCCAATGGGTATATGTTCAGGGATGGGGATATGTTTAGAAATCGCAGTAAACAACCTGGAAAATATTATTGGACACAGCCTAGGACAATGCTTCTTTGCTACGCTTACTTTAGAGATCCTCTGATGAAAGGGGAATTCGCGCGAGAAGGAGGGCTTCCGGATGAACCCGTTTTGTATCTCTTACTTAATGACCCAAAGATAGAGACGGTTAGGTCGCCTGCCCAGCTGCCTTTAACCCGTGATTTTGGGAAAGTACTGGGTGGCATGCTTGCTAGAACAGGCTGGGACAACCGCAGAGAAAGTAATGACGCGATAGCTGAAATCAGAGGTGGAGGATATCTCTTTGGAAATCATGAGCATGCTGATGCTGGTGCAATACAGCTCTACTATCATGGAATGCAATTTGGCGATATTGGCCTGTACCTGGCGTATGGAACAACTTATGATTACAACTTTAATAAAAGATCTGTAGCTCATAGTATGGTATTGGCGTATGACCCAAAGGAAAAACTATATTTTGGCGCCAAGATCAGAGATGGAGGCGCCCGATTTAACCAAAGATTCCCCGTTAGTCCCCGGCAGGCCAAAACAGATCCGTGGTTTAATGCAGGGTCGGTTTTATCAACAGATTTTGGACCTGATCTAAAGGAGCCTGAATACAGCTATTATAAAGCCGAGTTGGCTCCTGCCTATTCTGCTAAAGTCAGCCATTATACAAGGAGTTTCTGTTTCTTTAATTTGGATAATTCCGACGTACCGGCGGCTTTGGTGGTGGTGGACGACATCACGACGGCTAAACCAGGGGTGAAAAAATACTGGCAGATTAATGCCTATAAACAGCCCGAAGTATTGAATTCATCTATCTTATTGCATAATCAAACAGCGGGCATAACAGGGTATACAAAGGTTAATATGGTGTTTCCTGAACCAAAGAACCGCCGGGTAAGGGTATTATCAAAGGACTCGTCCCGTTTTGTTTTCGGGACTTATTTAGACATTAAGCATAATTATATGCCTGAAAGCGGAGCGTCTCGAATTCTTATTTCTCCTATTGAGCCCTCTAGAAAACAACGCTTTGTTACCGTTTTTCAAATGATGGAGGACACGACAAAGAGCTTGCCGGTATTTTTTAAAGAGAAGAAAACGTACAACGAGGTCAGATTTGGGAATGTTGTTTACCTTTTCGGCGTAGATAAAAAGGAGGCTACCGATTCAATAGAGATTCAATTCGACAAATCCAGTACTGCCTACACGCTCTTGGCCACCGGTTTAGACCCAGGGTTTTGGCACGTACGTAAACGTGGTACAAAAAAAAGCATGAACTATTATGTTTATCCCGGGAAAAACACCTTGTATATGAAAGTAAATAAAGGAACATATATCCTTGTGCAGGGAAGAGATTACAACGGAAAATATTATAATGCCCCAACCGGGAAAACCTTTTATTTAGACTACAAGCTGGTTCCGGCTCATTGAGTTTTAAATCCATAAAAAATACACGTTAATTTTAGATCTATACTATTATGAATACTTGGCCACAATCGGCATCACTATTAGAAAGAAATAAGCAATGGATAGCTGGGGGAGTGGTCTCCCTCAATAGGAAATCTGACCCCAATATTTGTTTTATCAGGGGTAAAGGTAGCCGTGTTTGGGATATAGAAGGCAATGAATATATTGATTATCAGGCTGGCTTTTCTGCTGTATTTTTAGGCCATAATGATGATGATGTAAATCAGGCAGTGCAAAAAGGCATGACTGATCAAAAGATCCTTATGGGCGCAGGCCCTACAGACTATGAGGGTGAGTTTGCGGAGCTGTTCTGTAAAAGTGTACCTACTGTTGAACAAATACAAATTACTAACACGGGGTCCGAAGCTACTTTTCATGCTTTACGTATTGCCCGTGCCGCAACTGGTCGCGACCATGTCATCATTGTGCAAGGAGGATATAATGGCTGGCACAATGATGTTGCCGGAAATGTCATAAGTTCGCTGGCCGATATCGGCTCAAGAGTTAGCCCGGGTGAGTATCCTTTTGATGCCATATCTGCCGGAATTCCTGAGCAGGGAAAGTTCATGGTGCATGTTGTGAATTACAATGACCTTGACTCTGTGTCATATATTATCAGGAGATATCCAGTTGCTTGCATGATCATGGAACCTATTTTACAGAATATAGGTATTGTTATGCCCCGGAAAGGGTACTTGGAAGGGCTCAGAAAGTTGGCGGACAAAGAAGGTTTTCTGCTTATTTTTGACGAGGTAAAAACAGGATTTAGGCATGCATTAGGAGGCTATCAAAGCATTTGTAAGGTAACTCCAGATCTGAGTACTTTTGGTAAAGCTGTTGCCAATGGTTACCCGATAGGAGTGATCGGAGGAAGAAAAAAATACATGAATTACTTTGCTCATCCCGATAAGGTTAAACGTGTATTGATTGCTGGTACCTACAATGCACATCCTATACCTACCTTGGCGGCTATCGCGAATCTTAAGAAGCTGGCATCACCTGAATATGGGGTTTATGAGCATGTACGAAGATTAGGCCGCATGCTTGAGGATGGCTTGAAAAACATCTTTCAGAAGAATGATTTTCCATTTTATGTTGCCAGAGAAGGATCAGCATTCTGTGTTTATTTTATGGATCATCCTCCTTTGGATTATCATGATATTGCTATCCACAATAACTCCTCTTTAGATAAGCGCTACCGCTTGGCCTTAATAGAAGAAGGGGTTTATCATTTTCCTGTACCGGTGAAGCAAGGAAGTATCTCATATGCTCATACGGTCGAAGATATAGAAGAAACTTTGGAAAAAACCAGCAAGGTCGTCTCCAATTTGTCTAATAAGAAAAATAGCGATAAATGAAGATTACTTCGGTACAAACATTTGTGTGTAATGCAAGGATGCGTAATTGGGTTTTTGTCAAAGTGAATACGGATCAGCAGGGTCTCTGGGGCTGGGGAGAAGCGACCCTCGAATGGCATACGCGATCAGTCATCGGCGCTGTTGAAGATATTTCTGAATTAATACTAGGAGAAGATCCGAGAAGAATAGAGTATTTATGGCAGATGATGTACCGTCAGCATTTTTGGCATGGCAACGGCATTGTCAGAGGTACCGCAATAAGCGGCATTGACATTGCGTTGTGGGATATATTAGGCAAGATTTACAATGTTCCTTGCCATCAGTTATGGGGAGGTCGGGTTCGGGATCATATCCGGCTGTATTGTCATCTAGGAGGCGGGAAGATGGAAGACTTTTATGAGGTAAAGGCTGATGATACAAAACGTTTTGAAGAACTGGCACATAAGGCAGTGGCTGATGGTTTTTCGGCCTTTAAGTCTATGGCCGTTCCGGCAACAATGCCCATTGAGGGGTTGAAACCTGTGTATTATGCAGAAGCTTGTGTGAAAGCAATGCGAGAAGCTGTTGGCGACAATATTGATATTATGGTAGACTGTCATGCACGGCCCAGTCCTAGAATGGGGCTTTTATTTGCTAAGGCACTTGAACCATATGGGCTGTATTTTCTCGAGGAACCTTGTTGGCCTGAGGCATATAAAGAGATGGCCTTGATCCAAAAGAGTGTGAAGACGCCTATTGCAAGCGGAGAGCGCCTGGTAGGCCTTCGCTCATTTCAAGAACTCTTGACTAACCAGGCAGTTAGTGTCCTTCAGCCGGATATTACCCATTGTGGCGGCCTTAGTGAAGCGAGAAAAATAGCTGCATTAAGCGAGTCTTCTCGGGCAGCGATGGCCCCCCATAATCCACAGGGTCCGGTCAGTACGGCCGCATCCCTTGAATTTGGATTTGCGACGCCTTCTTACATCATTTGTGAGAGTGTGCATAATGATGTTCCTTGGCGAAACGCGGTGATAAATGAAGGTTATACGGTGCAAAAAGAAGGTCGTATTGTATTCCCCAATGAACGCCCGGGCTTGGGGGTTGAGATAAATGAGAAGGAAATAAAAAAGCATCCATTTAAACAGGAATTATTACAGCGCACGTTTTATAAAGATAGCAGTGTGGGAGATTGGTAGAAAAACAATTGACATTTTTGGCAATGAATAATTTATTTGAACATAAAAGCGTAATTATCAGCGGCGGTCTTGGAGATATTGGCCAGGCTATTGCACTGGCGTTTGCCAAGGCCGGTGCTAACATTGCTATAGGCGATATTCGGTCCCCATCGGCTGCTACTGAATTTATGTCGGTGTTGAGCCGACACTCTGTAACTGCTATTTACCACCAAGTAGATATAGCAAAGGCAGAGGCGGTTAAAAGATGGGTTAATGAGGTGGAGCGGAAAATTGGTCCTTCCGAAATTGCTGTGGCTAATGCGGCTACGGCAACATTTGCCCCCATTCATGAAATGACAGCCGAACAATGGAGATCGGAACTTGCGGTGAACCTAGATGGTACGTTTTTTCTAGCTCAAAATATTGCGATGAGGTTGCTTTATCATAAGCTGCCCGGGCGCATTGTTCTAATGGGAAGCTGGGCGGCTCATGCAGTTCACTCAAATATACCGGCATATAGCGTTTCTAAGGCAGGGATAAGAATGCTATGCAAATGTCTGGCATTGGAGTTGGCTCCGTATCATATCCTTGTCAATGAGTTAGCACCGGGTTTTATTGACGCCGGATTAAGTGGCAGAATATTTAAGAAGCAAGCCGAAGCAAGGAAAAATGCCGTGGATAAGGTTCCGGTCAAAGCTCTACTGAGCGCTGAAGAAGTGGCACGTCAGGTACTTTTTCTATGTGACCCGACAAACGATCACATGACTGGTAGTACCCTTTTAATGGATGGTGGTTTATCTTTGTTATCCTGAATGAACTCAAAATAGATTTATAATGTGTCTTAATACGTCTCACTCGTTTGCAAATCCTTCTTTCTCGGGTTTTATAGGGGTTGCGGAGGTAGATATAACTCCGCCTGCCGAAATATATGCAGGTAACTGGGGAGCGGCAACTTTTGATACTATGAATGGTATTCATCATCGGATGAAGCTTGTTTGTATAACTTTTCAGGAAAGCTTGAAGCATGAGCCTTTAGTGTTGATATCAGCGGACTTGGGTTGGTGGAAGGACAATGATGATGAATGGTTTATTCGAAAAGAGATACTTGAAAATTTATCTATCGATTCATCACGGCTGATGCTTTGCTTATCTCACACGCATGCTGGGCCCGGGATATACAGAGAAGATAAATCAAAGCCGGGCGGAACCCTTATAGAACCCTATTTGGTCGAGCTTAGGTCTAAAGCTATAAAGGCTATCGAAAGGGCGCTGGATAAGGCTATTGCGGCCACGGTTACGTGGAGTTACGGAAAATGTAATCTGGCCGCCAACAGAGATTTTGTTGCGGATAATGATAGAAAGATAATAGTAGGATTTAATCCCGATTTACCGGCTGACGATACTTTATTGGTTGGAAGGCTCACAGACCAAAGCAATCCGGACCGTATAATTGCAACGATCGTCAACTATGCATGCCATCCTACGACATTAGCTTGGGAGAATAGGCTTATTTCTCCTGATTATATTGGGGCAATGAGAAGTGTAGTAGAAGCCCGCACTTTTTCTCCCTGCCTGTTTCTTCAGGGTGCTTCTGGGGATCTGGCTCCCAGGGAACAATATGTAAATGATCCTAAAGTAGCTGATAAACATGGCATGCAATTAGGCTATGCGGTACTGTCTACATTGTTTTCCATGCTTCCACCCGAAATAGCCCTTGTCTTTGATGGCGTAGTGGAATCCGGGGCACCATTGGCGACTTGGCGTAGAGATAAGTATGAGCCGGACAATACCATTTCCGCAGTAAAGGAGCAAGTGCAATTGCCGCTAAAACACCTTTCGTCGCTTAAAGAGTTAGAAGAGCGTCTGCGGACATGTAACGATCGAGTCTTAAAAGAGCGCCTTTGGAGGCTCAGGGGGATTCGTAAATCTTTTGGAGATGGGGATAAGGTAAAGGTCCCTCTTTGGATTTGGCGGCTCGGGAGCTCTTTTTTAGTGGGGCAGCAAAATGAGCTTTATTCGGAATTTCAAATAGCGCTTAGAAAGAAAATTCCCGCTGCAATTGCCGTAATGGGAATTGTCAATGGCTCAGCGGGTTATTTGGTACCAACAGCGTTTTACACGAAAGAAAGATATCAAGTATGGCAAACCCCCTTTGATAAAGGATCTGCGGAACACATTCAGTATATGGTTTTACAGAAAATTGAAGAAATGAGCCTGTAGCATCATAACCATTCATATCTATTTTATGGCGGTCCTTTCAGTATTTGATATTGTTATTTTCGTAGTTTTCATCCTTGTCGTTTTGGGTTTAGGGGTGTTGGTTTCCACGAAAGAGAAAAAAAGTAAACGAGGATACTTTCTAGCGGGAGATAAGCTTCACTGGTTGGTTATAGGAGGAAGCATTACTGCGGCAAACATCAGTAGCGAGCAGTTGCTTGGTACGATGGGGGTTGCTTATGAACGCGGGTTTGTTGCCGTTGATATAGGTTGGGGGGCCATTCTCGTAGGTTTTAATGCTTTGCTGTGGGTGTTTCTTCCCTATTACCTGAGAAATGGGTTTTATACCATGCCTGAATATCTGGATCGCAGGTTTGGAGGAATGGCCAGAACTAGCTATTCGGTACTTGTGATTCTAACCTATATTTTGGTAGAGATGGGGGCGGTGTTGTACTTGGGTGCATTAACCTTGTATTCCTTATTTGGTATTCCTATCATGTTGAGCGCTTGTATTTTAGCATTGATTACGGGAGTTTATACGATTATTGGTGGTCTGAAATCGGTCGTTTGGACGGAGATGTTACAACTAGGCGTACTCTTGTTGGGGATAATTATATTGTTTGTTGTGACTGTAAATGCAGGGGGAGGCTTGTCGGCGGTTGTTGAATCCTCTAAGAAATGGAAGATATGGTTTCCGGCATCGGATCCCGACTTTCCTTGGACCAGATATGTAGGAGCCTATTTATGTATCAGCATATTTTACAATGCAACGAATCAATTTATGGTACAACGGACCCTGGCGGCGAGAAATGAATGGCATGCCAGAATGGGGGTAGTTTTCGCTGACTACCTGAAATTTCTCATCCCCCTTTTACTCGTCGTTCCTGCGATTTTAGCAGTGAGATTGTTCCCCGACTTACAAAGGCCGGATTTATTGTTTCCTACTTTGGTTGAGGAACTATTACCAGCTGGCCTTGTTGGTTTGGTGATGTCCTGCCTGGTAGCCGCTATTATGTCGCATCTCTCCGGTACGATTAACTCGTGTTCCACAATTCTGACAATAGACTTTTATCTGCCGTATTTAAAGAAAAATGCGACAGATGCACAAGCGATCCGGTTTGGACGACTATCCGGGATAGCTACTATAATCTTAAGTGTTATTTGTGTAACTTTTTTGTTAAAGCATTCTGACGCTCCTATTTTTTATTACATTTTTAATGCCTATGGTTATTTTACACCGGGTATTGCCACCATGTTTCTGATGGGAATATTCTGGAAACGGACCACTCATGCAGGGGCGGTATCAGCAGGTTTGTTGACTATTCCACTGGCGTTGGCATTAGAAATATTTACCTCTATTTCATTTTTTAATAGAGCCGGAATTGTGTTTTGGGTTTGCATGCTTACCTGTTTTGGGGTAAGTTTGATTACAAAACCAAAATCGCCAGCTGATTTAAACGGGCTCACATGGAATCGAAAAAGCCTTAAAGCACGGCCAGAAGAACGCTATCTGATGCGAGGATTGCGCAACCCCGTACTATGGTGGGCCCTAATCACGACGATCGTTTTGTTTTTTTATATACGGTTCGCGTAGGTAACTGATCATTTCGAAAAATGTGTTTACCTGGATATCCCGAAGAAGTAGGAACAGAATTTCCGACGCTGTTTTGTAGATCAATTCCGTAGCCAGAAGCTTTTTCAGTTTTTAACAGGTGAAGCAGCAGGCGGACACCTAGTTAAACTGTCCTTATACCATGTTAGTTCACTACCTTTGTCCCTTACACCCAATTCACATTTCGGGGTGACAGGCTGAAAGTATGATGTTGCTGGCATCAATCGTACTTTGTCCGCATTTGGAGGGGAGGTAGATAAGCTAATGATTATCTCGGCTTAGATTGCACTCAGTGACTGAAAGCAAGATCGAACTTAACTGACAGCGTTATTTACGACGCTGAATAGTGGGCATCGAGTGCTTGCCGTATGAATTTGCTATGTAGGTGAAGCTCAAAAGCTTATTTTTTAAAGGTTAATTCCATCCGGTATTCCGATGGAGTCCTTTTGGTATAGCGTTTAAAATTCCGATTAAAATTTGTTAAGTTATTGTATCCGCAGGAATAACAAACCTCTGATATAGTCATTTCGAAGTTATAAAGTAATTTGCATGCTTGACCAATTCGAACTTCATTAATATAGTCAGTAAAGGTTTTCCCCGTATTCGATTTAAAATACTTACAAAACGATGAAGGTGTCATATTTACAACAGCCGATATATCAGCCAGTTTTATAAGATCTGCATAACGGTTCTTTACATATTGATGTACTTTATCAAGCCGGTCCGTTTGTTGTTGCATCGGGTTGCTCGAATAGCTTTCGCTTGCCAGACATTTATATTCTTCTGATTCTGAAATCAAATACAATACTTCCCAAAGTTTTATTACTTTACCCAATCCTTGCAAAGACTTAAGTTCTTTAAGGGAGTTAGTTACCTTTTTTTTGGTATTTCCTAAAACTTCAACTCCTCGACTCATTTTGTCTATTAGTTGATTTATTTTGGTAAAATCAGAAGAGGTTAGTATGTTTTGTGTAAACCAATTAGGATTAAAATACACAACAATTGCAGACAAGTCATTTATTTTCTTGGCTGAATTATATAACCTGTGATTGGATGTTACATGAGGAAGGTTAGGACCAATTAGTACGATATCATTATCTGAAAAATAATCGATATTGTCGCCGACGATCCGCTTTCCCTTTCCTTTTAAGATTAGGGCAATTTCATAGGCATTATGGAAATGAACATTTTCGCGCAAGAAAGAGGTCTTAATCTCTTTAATGTATAAAAGTTCATTGGAAAGTAAATAATTTACGTCATTGAGTAATGGTTTCATGGTTTGAAAATTTGATATAATCAGCAAAAGAACCTATACAAATATACATATTACCCATTTAATTAAAAAATTTTTTGTAAATCCTCCTGTTCAGGGAGCCACTGGATTTCAGCCCTCTGAAAGCATAATAGATCTATTGTTCTCTAATAAAAAAATTTGGTTAATATCAAGTAACGTTGTAATCTTGTGTCCGGGTACGTACCCAATTCAATAGGTGTGTACCTGAGTAGACCACAACAAAAAGCTTAATAAAAATTAAGTATCATGAGAGATTTACACTCACTTGACCCAAGATTAGGTGTTCTCCTCCTGTTTTTTGGATTCTTGTCTATGGTATCGGTGGCCCATGCACAATCTCTAACCATTTCAGGACAGGTTAGGTCAGCCATAGATAACCAGCCGTTAGTCGGGGTTACCGTACATATAAAGGCGCAAAGTCAAGGTACGGTAACGGATTCAAAAGGACACTACCAACTTACGAACGTGTCCTCATCGGATACTCTTTTATTTTCTTATATTGGGTACAGATAGACATTGGAAATAGTAGGCAGTAGAAGGCAGATTGATGTAGTATTACAAGCGACTGCTTCTTCACTAGATCAAATAGTAGTTATAGGATATGGAACAACAACTAAAAAGGACTTAACTGGGTCGATAAGCTCAATCAAATCTAGTGAATTAGAAAAAGTAGCCTCAAACAGTTTTACTTCTGCTATTCAAGGTAAGGTTCCGGGTGTGTTTATTTCTCATACTAGCGGGGGGCCGGGAGGAGCCACATCCGTACGGATTAGAGGAATTGGTTCAACGGGGAACAACCAGCCCCTATATGTTGTCGATGGACTTCCTGTAGGGGGCGGCAATATGAGTATCCCGGGGAGCACAGACAAGATAGATGCATTATCTATCATTAATCCTAATGATATTGAGTCAATCGAAATATTAAAGGATGCCTCCGCTGCTGCGATTTATGGGGCTCGCGCTGCAAATGGTGTAGTCCTTATTACTACTAAACACGGAAAAGAGGGAAGAACCAAGATCAATTTCAGCGCCTATACCGGCTTTCAGCAGTTATGGAAAAAGCCAGAGCTCTTAAATGCTGAAGAATTTGCAACACTAGCCAATGAGCTTTATAAAAACTCCGGTATGACTCCTAATCCAGAATGGGCAAATCCAGCTTCGTTAGGAAAAGGGACAGATTGGATTGATCAGATTTTTAGAACTGCTCCGGTTCAAAATTATTATCTCAGCGCCTCTGGAGGTACCCAGAAATTAAATGCCCGAGCATCGCTGGGCTACTTTAATCAAAAAGGCACTATGATTGAGACTTGGTATAAACGCTATACAGGGCGCCTTTCTGTCAATCTTGAGGCGAACGATAAACTTAGTTTTGGTTCAAATTTTGCCTTTGCGCTTACGGAGGGTAAAGGACAACGAAACCAACTGATGAATCGAGGTATCCTTAATTTAGCATTGGAGTATTATCCTACTCTTGGCCCTAAGGATGTCATTGATGGCTCTTCGGCCTATTATACGACTCAAGCTGACAACCCTGTCCTCCGTGCCAAATCTATAGATAACAAACTGGTTAACCTGAGGATATATGGAACCGTCTTTGGAGAATATGAAATTATTTCTGGATTGAGTTGGAAAACCAGTATAGGCATTGATGCTAATAATAATAGGAGATCGGCCTGGGAGCCAAAAGTCGACAGAGGATATTACCACCACCTCCAAGCTACGCTAAGCAATATGTTTACTCAGGGCCTCAGTTGGCAGATACAAAATACACTTTCTTATTCTAATTCATTTAATAAACACAGAATTGATATAGTCATAGGCCAGACAGCACAAAAAGAAAATAGCCATTATATATCAGCTACAGGGATATCCTTTCCGAATGAACAATTAAGAGTCATCAATGGAAGCGAAAAAGATTTGCGGGAGGCAGGGGGCTCTATTAGTTATTATGCGTTAGCATCATACCTCGGGCGTATTAAATATTCTTATCAAGATAAATATCTGTTGTCAGCAAGCTTAAGAAGAGACGGGTCTTCGAATTTTGGACCGAAAAATAAATGGGGAAACTTTCCTGCGCTTGCAGTTGGTTGGAATATCGCTGGCGAAGAGTTTATGAAAAGTCTAAACTTTATTAATCGATTTAAATTACGGGCTAGCTGGGGACAAACCGGGAACGATGCAATCGGATCCTTTGGTTATTTAAGTACTATTCGGAGCGGTACAAACACCGATAATTATGTATTAGGTGCTCCCCAAGAAACTGTAACAGGAGCAACGATGTCGAGGCCTGGAAATCCAAATTTAAAATGGGAGGCAAGCGAACAAATAGATGTTGGCATTGATGGCGCCTTCTTCAATCAGAAATTACATATTACTGCAGATTATTATGTAAAAAATAGGAAGGGATTATTGATACAATTGCCAGTTTCATTGGAGGCTGGATTTCAAAATGCACCAAAGGTAAACGGAGGCGAGGTTCGGAATAGTGGATTTGAATTGTCAGTTAGTTATAACGGTAATATTGAAGACTTTCATTTTAGCGCGTCCGGCAACATTTCTACACTAAATAATAAAGTATTAAGTTTAGGAACCGGACAACCTATTACAGGACCCACACTGTATACCGGGAAGAGCTTTTCCTATACTGAGGTAGGCCAGCCTATTGGGTACTATAGGGGATATATTGTAAAGGGGATATACCAAACAAAAGAGGAGGTTAACAAACAGTTACAGCCCAATGCAGTCGCCGGGGATTTCAAATATAAAGATATAAACGGTGACAATCAGTTAACTGACGAAGACAAGGTAAAAATTGGCAGTCCGTGGCCAGATATAATGTATGGAATGAATATTAATGCGTCTTACAGAAACTTTGACTTTAGTATACTTTTACAGGGAGTTGCAGGAAACCAGATATTTCATTCCAATAAAATTTCTATCTATCCCATTAGATATTATGGTGGGTCAGGGGTTGTCAATGCCGTAAAAGAAGCCTTGAATAGGTGGACACCAGGAAGTGATCGAAATGAAATTCCGGGTCTAAAGTACACAGATGCAAATGGCAATTATAAGAAAATATCTACGTTCTTTGTTGAAGACGGGTCGTATATGAGAGTTCGCAATGTAATGTTGGGTTATACTATTCCAACTACGATTATAAGCAAAACAAATGTATTCGAGAATTTAAGAGTATATCTAAGTGCTAAGAACTTGTTTACAATTACTAAATATTCGGGATTCGATCCAGAAATAGGAAGTACGAACCCACTGAATGCAGGAAATGATAATGGCGTTTATCCTCAACCACGCACCGTGATATTTGGTGTCAATATAAGTTTTTAATAGATAAAAAAATGGTTATGAAAACACCAGCTGTATATATTGCAATATTAACTTTATTAATAGGATTGTCGTCTTGTGGTGATGATTTCCTTACTTTAACGCCTACAGACGTTTTAACAGATCGGAACTTCTTTCAAAATGAATCTCAAGCTCAATCTGCATTAATCGGAGTATATGGGACACTTCAAGATCAGTATGCCTTCAGAAATGTAAGAAATGCGGCTGCTATAGAATGGTGTATGTCTGGAGGCGTATATGATATGGATCAGAGTGCGAACCGCGTTGAATTACATACATTAAATCTACCACCTAGTAATTCCATTGTGACAGGTATATATGAGGCGGCATATCGGGGAATTAGGCAAGCCAACATCGTTATAGGAAGGGTCAGCAAAATGAAGAGTATTGAAGACCAAAAGAAATCTTTAATTATTGCTCAGGCGAAATTTATAAGAGGGATATATTATTATCGTCTGGTAACTTACTATGGAGGCGTACCATTGATCCTTGAAGAACTCAATTCATCATCTGATTTAGCAATCCCCCGATCATCAGCAGAAGATATATGGAAGCAAATTGAAAATGATTTGAAAGAGGCAGCAAGCGTTCTGCCAACTAAATGGGAAAAGAGTAGTGATATAGGACGGGCCACGAAGGGTGCAGCCCTCGGTTTTCTTGTAAGGGCTTATCTATGGCAACATAAATGGAATGAAGCGGTAAAAAGCAGTGAAGCGATCATCAACTCAGGAATTTATGAACTGCTGCCCGACTTCAGAGATGTTTTCCGTGAGACCAACGAAAATAATAAAGAGATTGTCTTTTCAACACAGTTTATTGGCGGTCATTCAGGAGAAGGCAACTCACTGCCAATTAGATCAGCACCCAGAGGAGCTCCATCAAAATATGTCGGTAGTGCATCTTGGAGTAATTTCGTCCCGACAAAACATTGGGTGGATAGATTTGAACGAGATCAAAATGGGACAATAATAGACCAACGTTATTGGACTGTTATCATTGGGCCTGGAGAGCATCACCAAGATATGCCGGGTTTTATCATGCCGGAGAATGTGCCTAGTGGATGGTCAAAAACAGGATATATCGTTACTAAATACTGGCAAAAACCTACGGTAAGTTCTTCTGGTGTTAATCCGCCAGTATTGCGTTATGCCGAAGTGTTACTAAATTATGCTGAGGCATTAAATGAGACTGGCCGTTCTCAAGAAGCAATGGTAGAAGTCAATAAAATTAGAAAGCGAGCAGGACTGTACCTTAAACCTCTTACACTGAGCAAGGAAAAAGTTCTTGAATCAATTTTTTACGAAGCGAGAATGGGATTTATTTGGGAGCCATACGGAGGATTTTCTATGCTGAACAGGAGAGGGAAGTTTCTTAGTTTTATTAAAAAGTGGCTTTCAGCATCAAATTATAAAAGCCTCCAAGTTGATAAAAAACCATGGCTTCAAACTAAGCCGATTCTTCTACCTATACCGCAGAGTGCCTTAGACAGGAATAAAGAGTTAGTGCAGAGTCCCGGATATCCAAACTAGTCCTGATTTGTAGTTTATATTAATAACTAATATAGGGTATGGCAATCAAAAATATGAACGATTTGATAATAAATACTCGGGTTATTTGATGGGTCTTATGTTTGACGCAGCTGTTAACAGTTAAACTATTTAAACAGGAATTTTTTTTAACCGAGAATTAAAGTGGTGGGCATACTTTTATCCGGTAGAAGAGCAAGTAAGAAAAAAATGAATCGAAATGAGAGAAGATGAAAAAGCCGGGAATTAACAGGGTTAATAGTACATTAAGAAAATTATGTAGGTTGAAAAATAATTTAATATGGATGTTTCAATATTGACGAATAAACGGGAGTTCTTGACTATATTGAGGGACAAATATCAAAAGTATTTATTTGAGGACTTTCTGCCATATATGGAGTCGTATATTATTGATGCCGAACACGGTGGTTTTACGTGTAATACAGACCGGAACGGAGAGGCAGTTTCGAGTGTAAAACGCACGTGGTATGATGGTCGTGGAATATGGGTCTATTCTTTTTTATATCAGCATTTCCAACGAGAAGGGAAATATTTGGAAGTAGCTAGGAAAACTATAGAGTTGGTACTTAAAGTGAAGCCGGAGGATAAGTCATTTTGGCCGGAATCTTATACTTGCGACGGAGTTGCTCTATCTGATAAGCCAGGAGATATTTATGGCGGACTATTTGTCGCTGAAGGTTTTGTAGCCTATGCAAAAGCATCAAATGACCGATCCTTTCTGGATCGGGCCAAAGCGATACTTTTTGATGCAGTGAAACAATACGACGCCGAAGAATATCATTATATACCTCATTATCAATCCGCTAAAGTTCAGATTAAAGGCCCACGAGTGTTGGGACATTGGATGGTTCTTTTAAACATATCCAGACAAATACTGGATCATGATGAGGACAAGAAAGTGAGCGACATCTATGACAGGTCTGTCGATGCATTGTTTGGCTATCACCTTCAATCTGATTTTGGATTGATGATTGAATATTTAAACCATGATCTCAGTACACCCAATAATATATTGAGTCAATTTTGCTATATCGGTCATGCAATTGAGGTACTTTGGATGATCATGTCGGAAGCTGAAAGGCGTAAGGACCAAGATTTATTTTTGAAATCAACACAACTCTTCCAGCGACATCTGGAGGTGGCTTGGGACGATGTTTACGGAGGATTTTTTCATTGCTTGAATAATGTCTCCCGAAATGAATGGTTATTGGATAAAGTGTTATGGGTACAAGAAGAATCAATGATAGGGTTAATGATATTGATGGAAAATGGAGAGAGTCAATGGGCTAAACGATGGATATCAAGAGTATGGGGTTATTTGGAGCGCACTTTTATACTAAGTGACCACTCAGCTAGATTGTGGATCAATGGAGGAGACAGGCAGTTAAATACTCACCATCAAGTTCAACGAATGGAAAACTACCATCATCCAAGACATTTGATGCTCAACCTGATTCGGTTGAATAGAATGATTTGAAGGCATCTTAACTTTTTTAAAATACCAATTGCGGTTAAATTATGTAGTTTGTTACACGGCTTAATTTTTAGCATTGTAGTAGTCATGGTCTTCAACATGCTTTTTGGTAGTGTATGTACTTAACCTAATTATGGAAAACTTTTTACTATGCCTAGAATCGTAGGTTATTACCGGTTTGTTATTGTAGGATTATTTTTTTGTAGCATCACCTGTGGCATTGGCTGCTTTAGTCAGAGATTTGTGGTAGACGATGTCAATGCAACTAATTCCAATAATAAACTTGATATCTATCTCCTTATTGGCCAGTCAAATATGGCTGGAAGAGCAATTGTAGAACAGCCGCAAAAGGACACCTTAAGAAATGTTTATTTATTTACCGGCGGTGGCTGGGAGCCTGCTGCTAACCCCCTGAATAAATATTCTACTGTTAGAAAAGCAATCTCAATGCAAAAGTTGGGGCCGGGCTATAGCTTTGCTGCAAAACTGGAACAATGTACGGGAAGGAAAATTGGCTTGGTTGTAAATGCGCGGGGCGGTACCCGCATACAATGGTGGGAAAAGGGTTATACTGGAAATAATGATTTTGATTTATACGAACAGGCGGTTTCGCAGGTAAAGAGTGCAATGAAGGATGGTGATCTTAAAGGGATTATCTGGCATCAGGGAGAAGGGAATCAGAGCCAGTCGGAGCAGTATATGTCACAGCTTAGAAGGCTTGTTAGTGATCTACGGAATGACCTTGAGGCTAAAGATGTTCTTTTTGTGGTAGGGGAGCTAGGTAAGTGGCGGAGTAGCAGTAAGAGGATCAACAATGTTATTTGCGACATACCAAAAAATATAAGACAAACGGCCTCCGTTTCTGCTGATCTGCTTACACCTTTGAAGGGAGACAGTTCTGATCCGCATTTTGATACGCGGAGCCAGTTGATTCTGGGAGAACGTTATGCCGATAAGATACTGAAGCATATATATCGCATTAAATCCTGCAAATATTAATGATGTATGTTGGAGCCATATTTCTAAAAGATCGGATACTGTTTAATAAAAAAGCCAATCAACAACCCAAATGGCACCGTAATGCTCGGAGCTATGTAGTATCAATAACGATATAGTTACTATGAAGAAAGCAAGAAAAAGTCAAAATACGCACAACCAAAATAATAATACCCAAGTCAACTCCACTGGAGTTAACAGGCGAATGGCTCTGGCCGCTCTCGGAACAACTGGCTTGGCATTTATAACTGGTAGTTCCCATGCGGAAATTAATTCAGCAGACGAATATATAGATGGTGCAAAGATTTATATTAACGTGTCCGCTATGAAGAGCGATAAACATTTACGAATTGGAGATATCGTCGTTACATTGGGTTACTATAATGCTGGAGATCAGGGGGGTAACACTTATCGGATTATAGCGGCCGGTAAGGAAAGTCAGCTGGATGGTGGGAGCTTAATAGGATTAAACGGTGATGTTTCGGCAGAGCTCATAGGTGTTCGATCTGTAAATTATAGGATGTTTGGTGCAGTGGGTGACTCATATCAGGATGATGGTGTCTATATCAAGGCTGCTCATGAATATGCGAACAAGCACCAAATACCACTGATCAATCATAGTGGTGAGTATTGGATTAAGCAAACCAGGGGAATCGAAATTCTTACTAATGTAGAGTGGGGACATTCTATTTTTCACATAGATGAGAAGTATAATTCAAAAGAAGCGTTTAGATTCATGGTCAAGAGTAGCGAACCGCATGTGGATATCAATCTGGATGCACGGGCTAAGGAGCAGTTGTTAAAACAAATAAAACCTGGGGTGAAAGTTATACCTGAACTGGCAGCGTATAAAAATGCATTGGTATTTATCGTGGATCGAGGTGACAGGATCGGGTATCGTTATGGGGCCAGTTACCAAGGGCAGCACCATTTTAGAGAGGAGTTCTTCTATGTGGAAGAGGGCGGTCGGATCATTGGAGATGTAGCATGGGAGTTTAGAGATTATACAAGTTTGCGAGCTTACCCCTGTGATAGCAATTATTTGATTATTGATGGAGGTACTTTTTATTTATCTGGTGATAATCCTAAGGCTCGTAAAAGCTACTTAAAAAATGGGTTTGGTATTTATCGCAGTCGTACTATTATTCGAAATCAGTGGGTAGGACTAGAGCCGGGTAGAACGGATATTTCCCTTAACACACGCTCAGGATTTTATAATTTTTCTCGTACCTATGATGTGGCGCTGGAGAATGTCCGTCTTATTCCGTGGCTCCAAGATCGAAAAGGACAAGCGCATGATGTCCCAGGGGGTACATATGGTTTAGGTTGTGGACGTACATTACGGTCTCGATTTTTTAATGTTACTGCTGAAGGGTCCAAAGGCTACTGGGGTGTTTTTGGAACAAACTTAAACAAGGATTTTATTATTGATCAGTGTACACTGAATCGGGTCGATGTACATTTTCACTGTTGGAATCTCCATATTAAGAACTCCAACATAGGTTATAGAGGTATTACTGTAACTGGTGGGGGGAATCTCATTGTTGAAAATACGACGGTTTGGTCAAGACACTACTTTTTATCGTTTCGACGGGATTTTGGATCAAGATGGGATGGCGATATCTATATTAGTAATTGTAGATATATCCCAGCACTAGAGGAGAGAAATGTTATTCTCAATTTTATACCAGCGGACTTTGATTATCATTATCCCATCATATTTGGCCGTACTATACGTGTGACTAATCTGATTATTGACTATCGGAATAGTCCTGAATCGGCAGCAACCTGTTGGCTAATGTGGGTGCCTAGTTTTTCTAAGATGAAAAATGGCGATCGGCTGTTTTTTCCCAAGCAGGTTTCTTTTAAAAATGTAACTGTAGAGGGGCGTAAAAAGGGGGTGCGTCTTATGAGCATATATTCCCCTCAAGGGTATAAACAATATATAGCCGGCGGAACTGATGCTGAGCAGCTTCTTCAAACGAACAGTTCTTTATCTTTTGAGAATATTCAGCTGGAAAAAATAGAGGATGCATCCTCCAAGACAGAAGCGCATCTGTTTCTTAATAAGGATGAAAAAATTAGATATATGGACTCGTTCTCACTTTATCCAAACATTTCCGTTAAAGAATGTAATCATTTTTCTGCTGTAATAGCGGGATCTGCTAACGTCAGACTAGATCATTGCAACATAAATCATTTAGTAGCAGGTCAGGCGAAGCCTCTGGACGGAGGTATAGAATTGAATAGTTGTGTATTGCAACCAATAGTACAAGAAGATCGGCCGCCTTATTTTATTTTGTCAATGAAGTCGGGCGTTAGCTTTATCAATTGCTTGTTCTTGTCTCCTATCATAAAAGGAGAGATTAGACCTGAATTGATTGATAATACTGGAGTTATTGCCATTAATAAGTCAGTGCGGTATAATCATTTGAACACGCGCCTGGGAGGGGCGATCCTCGCATATTGTAAACGCAAATCTATTAGATTGAACCGTAAATTCATAAACATGATCAAGGTACACAGTGAGTTGGAACCTAATGAAGTTTGAATGTCCTCTTGAAAATTAATGCAGAGACGTAAAATAGACTGTAAGACCAGTATCTAAAATCACTTTTTAGTTGATTATTACTGTTGCTTAATGGTCTTAGGCAAATTTTAAAGTCACAATAGCAGTGCACTGATTTTTCAGGTCAATTCCCTTTTCAATTATCAGTTTTCAGAATCGAGAAGACGTTTAAGTCCAATAGTTGTATGATAGTAATAATATAAAAATTTCGAGTAATCATGAAAAAACCACTAATTCTCATTGTTAATTCAAGCACTTTTGGTCAACATTTTAAGGAGCATATTGAAACCTTGGAGACATTTTCCGACGTACGACGTGTTACTGTGCCGGCTGATATTGATGAAAATAGCCTAGCTGAAAAAATTAAGGACGCCGATGGAATTATAGCCAGTGTAACGCCCAGGTTTCCGAGAGAAACTTTAATACAGTGTAAAAACCTTGTTGCACTAGCTCGGCATGGTATCGGCTG
>CAYXRN010000040.1:0-914 GCA_964467635.1 uncultured Chitinophagaceae bacterium
AGTTTTCCACTTATGATTCGCATAGCGCCAAAGATACCAAATGATAAAAATAATGCCCAGGATATTGATCTACCGCCGTCGGAAACTGACAACCGCCGGGACGTTGTAGCCAATTGATCTGATTAAAACGGCCTCCCAATTTTTCTATGATTTCGTCAACATTTTCCCTGTGGCCTGTCAGACGCAGCTCAACCGCTTCAGATAAATTTAAGCGCTGAGCAACATTCAATATATGGTAGACCACGTCCATAGCGACCGCCCCGCGGTATGATTGCGCGAGCAACAACTCATTATCCGAGTAGGCCACGATATACGTGTCTTGAGCCTGCAACGTAACATACATAACCTCACTTTTTTCTTTATTTTCCACGTTGTTTAACAAAACTGCCTGACTATGAGTAACAGAAAGACCGGAATATATTGAAATATCGTTCAAAAGTGTTTTATCCACCGGGTAAATTAAAAATCCCGGTACCAATCTATCGGTATGTAGCACCTGGCTTTTTTCTTTCTTAAATAAAAAGGAAAAATATTCTTCCCGAAGCGCATCTCGATAAAGGGCTTCAGGTACCAGCGTATATAAAGGCGTATCAATAATAAAATGCACCTTTCTGCACTTTGCCGGCTCCATATTGCTTTCGGAGAAAATACGTTGCAGTGTTTTACCCGCGTGTTCATCTTCTATACCACAGGAAGATGTATAAGTCAATAACCGCAGGAAATATTTGGTATCCGGTCTGTACAGACCTACCTGCACCTCATATTTTCCCAGTTTCACCAATAACACGCACGCGCTCCAATCGTTCTTCTTTAATTGCTGGGAATCTGCAATAACTATATCCGACTGATAATCATTTGGCATAAAGTTCATTTTGGGCTACAAGTATAGGTATTTTTTTCTCATTCGCTGCCTT
>CAYXRN010000040.1:924-24051 GCA_964467635.1 uncultured Chitinophagaceae bacterium
GGACCTTCAGATATAGGCAATACGCTCCATATCAACTGAAATTCTGTCGTCCAAATCGATCATTGCATTAATGAGATATAACTTGTCAAACAGGCGCAATTCTTCCACTTTGATATCTGCTTCCTTCACTTTTCCTTCCTCCAGCAACTGTTGTCTTTTTGTGCCTTTCAACAGACAGGAAACCGGAGTAAAAAAAAGTCCCGAGCGCTCAAATACCAAATTACAAAAAAAACTGTCAGTCACCCGGCCATTTTTAACAATTAATATGTCATCAGCCCCGTTTCTGCGTTCATATAACCTCTGGAGGCGTCTTCTGTCCTTATACTTGTGGTTATAGGTAATCGTATCGTCTACAACGATCTTCAAAGTGTGAATTTCCGGAAATTCATAAGAAATGTACTGTATTTCCCGTATTTTTCGATCAAATATCACTCTGCACTTTATAACTCCGGTCTTCCCTCCTCCGCTGATCACTTGGCCGAGGTCAAGGTTTTGTTTACTCCCAAAAAGGGTTCTGCGGGCGACATTCATTCTATCATTGTGATAGTTTATATTAAAAACCCTTCCATCCTTTATTTTGATGCTTTCAATCAACAGGCACATAAATTTTCTGAATAAGTTCGTTGTATTCTGATTGTAAGTTACTTTGAGCGGTAATCCCTCCTCCGCTTTTATAGACCAATCGACCATTGATCTGCTCCACAAACCGGATCATTACCGCGCTATCCATATTCACCCCATCAAAGTAACCAAAAATTCCGGTATAAAATCCGCGGTGGTATTGCTCCGCTTCCTTAATAATCTCCATGGTCTTTCGTTTTGGCGCCCCGGAAACTGAACCCGCAGGAAGCATAGAAAATAGAATACTACCGATTTTCTCCGGGTAATCCGCAGAGAGCATGCCACTAATTCCGGAGCTCATCTGCCATAACGCACCATGGTTTGTTTTAATCAAGTCAAGATAACAAAGTTTAGGCACTTGTACCGCCGTAGCAAAACGGCTCAGGTCATTCCTGATGAGATCGACCATGGTCATATGCTCTGCTCTTTCCTTGGGATTACGCAGCAACCGGTTTTGTGCATCCGGCAGGGCGGCGTCTATAGTTCCCTTCATAGGGAAACTGGTTATTTCCCCCCCAGTGATTTTTACAAACGTTTCAGGAGAAAAAACCACAAAGCGATCTTTAAAATACAACTTATATGGTGCTTTTGCCAAATGAAACAATTCCAACAGGGAAAGATTGGAAGAAACCTTGCAAGGTTGTGTCAGGTTAACCAAATAGCTGTCCCCCTTGTGAAGATGATCGGTTACTTTCAAAAAAGCAGCTTTATATCGCTCCCAGTCAGGAACGGAGGGCCTAAATTCACAATGCGAGGGCAAGGAGACTGGCGGCCCTGTTTCTTTGAATCCATTGATCACAAACAGGACCTGCGGATCATTTGTAGGCAGGGCTGCAATGAAAGGTTCCTCCATCTCAAAATCGATGACAAACAGGAAAGGCTGCCTTTGACGGCCCAACCGGTTCATTTTATCTATAGCATTTTGAACAGTGGGGGTGTATTCATCCATGAATCCGCAAATATTTTTGATAACGATTTCGCCCACAAAAATAGCCATTAAGCCGAAATCCTTTAGTTTTACACCCTAATTTTAATATATGCAGATTCACCGCGATATCGAGAAGCTTCCTGTTTTTAAAAATGCCGTGGTCACCATCGGTACTTTTGATGGTGTACATCGCGGGCACCAAAAAATCATCCAGCAAATTAAAAAAGAAGCAGAAAAGCAAGAGGGGGAAAGCGTAATCGTTACTTTTTATCCACATCCCCGACGACTCCTTGCCCCATCCAAAGACCTCCAGCTTCTAAATACCCTTGAGGAGAAGATACTGCTTTTACAGGAACAACAAATAGATCACCTGATCGTTGTACCTTTCACCAAAGCTTTTTCTCAATTGTCCGCTACTGAATATATTAGCGAATTTTTAGTCAAAAAATTGTGCCCCTGCGTTCTCATCATTGGCTACGATCATCATTTTGGTCACAACCGCGAGGGTGATATCCACCTGCTTCGCCAGATGGAATCCAAATACCATTTTAAAGTAGAAGAAATCCCCGAGCAAATCATCCATGATATTACGATAAGCTCTACCAAGATCAGAAAAAACCTGCAAGCAGGAAAAATAGCAATCGCTAATGAGCTGCTCGGCTATCGGTACTTTATCTCAGGGAAAGTCATCCATGGAGACAGACGTGGAAGGGAACTCGGGTTTCCAACTGCCAATATCGGCGTAGAAGATCCGAATAAACTTATTCCGGCTGATGGAATCTATGCAGCAAAAGCCACGCTTTTGCCCTCTTTGAAAAGTACAAAGAACGGGCTCGTTTATAACGGTGCAGCCAACATCGGGCATGCGCCTACTTTTGGAGGAAAAGAAAGACGCGTAGAAGTTTTTCTTTTTGATTTTGACCGGACTATTTACAATGAAACCATTTTACTGCAATTTTATGACTACATTCGCCCCGACCAGAAATTTTCCAACGCCGAAGCACTAATAGCACAAATGCATGAAGATGTCGGGCAAATAAAGGAGCGCTTAAATAAGATGAATTAACCGTGCAGTATTTTAGCTGCCAGTTCTTTAAGCAATCCGGTCTGGCCTGTTCCGGCATCGTTAATACCCAGCATGCGTAAATTATATTCATGCAGTAGTAACAAAGCCCTTTCCGCCCCTGTAAGCTGATAAACCTTTGCTGCCTGCTGATAATCCTTTAAAAAAAACGGACTGACACCAAGGGCAGAAGCCAGTTCATTCCTGGGTCTGCCCGGCATCCGGAGTAATAACGCGGTCTTAGCAAAGAAATTGTATAATACAGGCAGCAGCAACTGCAAGGGAGCCGCTTTGGGGTTGCCTTCAAAATATTGGATGATCCGCATCAGCCGGGGAACGTCCTTCGCCCCTAAGGCCTTTTGAAATTCAAATACATTGTACTCCCGACTGATGCCAACGTATTTCTCTACCGCGGCATCATCAATTTTACTTCCCTTTGGGAGGTTGATAATAATTTTACCAATTTCATTGGCCTGTAAAGAAAGATCGGCTCCAATATGGCCGGATAACAAAAGACAAGCTTTGTCGGTGACCTCATACCCTTTGGACTGCACAAAAGTCCGGATCCATGCAGGCAATTGATTTTCATAAATTTTTTTCACCAGCAGTACCGTTCCTTTTTTATCAATCAGCTTGCTTAATTTTGACCTGCCGTCTATTTTCCCGTTCTTATAGGTAATCACAAAGATGGTTGAATCCATCAGGTCCTCAACGTACCGTTCCAGTCGCTCCAGGTCTGTCTTTTTCATGCTTTGGGCCTCCTTAAGGATCACCACCTGCCGTTCCGAGAACATGGGATAACGTCGGCAGGCATTGATGACCTCGCTCCAATCTGCATCTTTTCCATAAAAAATACTGAGGTTAAAGTCACGCTCCGCTTCAGGAAGAAGCTCATGTTCAAAAAAGCGGCAGGCCTGGTCGATAAAATAATCCTCCTCTCCTTGCAACAAATAAACGGATCTGAATTTCCCCGCTTTCAGTTCTTTCATTAAAGCATCAAAAGTCATTCTACTATCTCTATGTTTTCCTGGTTTAATAAAGGCTCCAGCTTAAACTTTCGCATAAGCTGGGCAACGGCAACCACATCCTTCTGGCAATAAACGGCGATTCGATTCAGGTTTTTTTCTTTCCAAAAAACCCGCCCCACCTGACTGCCATCAATATCATCCTTTGGCGTGGGAATACCGAGTATACCGGTTAACAACTTCAAAGAAGCGTAGTTACGGTACTCCCCGAACCGCCACAACCGAAGCGTATCGACAATTGGAACCTCCCAGGGTTTCTTGTTATACAACTGCAAAGAATCCGGCAAAGGCAGCCCATTGATCAAAGCCCTGCGGCAAATGTAGGGAATATCGAATTCCTGAATATGGTGACCACAAAATTTCATTTGGAGATCCCTCGATTCAAAGACGCTAACTGTATCAAAAAACGCTGTCAAAAGCGGCCTTTCATCGAAGTGAGTAAAAGACTTCACCCTAAAAACCGGTTCTTGACCTGTCGAGAGGTAGGGGAAATAGCCTATTGAGATGCAAACGATTCGTCCAAAAGCAGCAGAAAGCGCAGCGCTCTCTTGATAGGCTGCGCCAAAATCAGTGGTTTCTGGCGCAGTTTTTGTAATCTTTTCCGACCACAAAGCCTGTATTTCCGGAGAAAGTTCATCGAAAGTCGCTTTGTGAGACGCAGTTTCAATATCGATAAATAACAAATGGTGTAAATGAATATCTATAAACACGGATGAATATTTTAGGTAAATATAGCATTATCAAGTGGTTTTGCTGTCATTTTTATAAAATATTTTAATTTTAATCATATGGAAAATACAACAAATCCGGAGCCTCAGGAAAACAAGAAAGGCCGGAACAAAAACACGCTCATATATGGTATCCTTATCCTTGCATTGATCGCTACATGGGCTTATATATGGTGGGATAAGGCCCAAAACAACCAGAAGAAAGAACAATTGCAAGCGCAGGTTATCGCCATAGATTCTTCCAAATCAGCCATACAACAACAGTTTCAGGCTGCGCTGGTTAAATTGGACATGCTTAAGTCGGAAAATGACTCCCTGATGGAGACAAAGTCCAAAGAGATAGGGGATCTGAAGGCCCGCATTCAAAGTATCTTAGCCAAGCAGGACGCCACTGAAGCTGATCTGGCCGAAGCCCACAAGCTGATTAATCAACTACAGGATCGCGTAGCGGTTTATAAAGGAGAAATCGAAAAATTAAAAGGCGAGAAGATCGTCCTGGTCGCACAACGAGATTCCATAAAAAGAAACCTGGATACGGCATCCGCCGAAAATGAAATGTTGAATCAACAAGTAGCACTCGCTTCCATTTTACATGCCAGCAATTTTAACATCACACCCATTCACATCAAAAACAGTGGCAGAGAAAAAGCTACTGACAATGCCAAACGTACCGACATGATTCGTGTCCGTTTTGAAATAGGGAAAAACCTGGTAACGGACTCAGGACGTAAGGAGCTTTTTGTTTGCATCAATGCGCCCGACGGGACGCCTATCGCTGTTGAACAGCGAGGATCAGGAAAGTTTACCCTGCTGGATGGCACGGAAAAACTCTATACTACCCGCAAAGTAATTAATTACAATACAGGACAGGCACAACAAGTAAAAATTGACTGGAAGCAGGAATCTGACTTTATACCCGGACAATATACTGTACAGATCTATGAAAAAGGGCATCTGATAGGTGAAGATTCTTTTAACCTGGACAAGGGCGGATTCATTTTTTAATCATTATGGAGCAGATAAAAACGGTTGTTTTCGACCTGGGAGGCGTTTTAATAGATTGGAACCCTGAATATTTATACCAAAAAATATTCCCGGATAAAATGGAGATGAGGTATTTTCTGGATAATATCTGTACTTCGGAATGGAACGAGCAACAAGATGCCGGACGCCCGCTCAGGGAAGCGACAGAAACGCTTGTTGAAGCTCATCCGCAATATGAAACCGCAATCAGAGCTTATTATGGACGCTGGCACGAGATGCTGAATGGCCCGATAGAAAAAACCGTCGACATACTCCGCCGGCTAAAAAAAGAAAAACATTTAAACATCTATGCCCTAACCAATTGGTCCGCTGAAACATTTCCCATTGCCTATCAGCAATACGATTTTTTGCATTGGTTCGAAGGCATTATTGTTTCTGGAAGGGAATATATCCGTAAACCGTTTCCTGAAATATTTCAATTGCTTTGTGACCGCTTTCAGGTTAAACCGGAAGAGAGTCTTTTTATTGATGACAATTTGAGAAATGTCAAAGCAGCGGCTCACTTTGGATTTAAAACAATCCATTTTACTGCTCCTGAACAACTTAGCGAGGTATTAAAAAAGACCGGCTTGTGAACAGCCGAGCCGAAGGCTAATGATCAGCTCGCTTCCCTATCTAATCTTAACCCTCGGATCTCTTTCGGTTTTTATTTTATAATTCAAAGGCGGTTTTTTATCCAATAAATAGGTCACAAAATAATCCCAGCGACGTCGCATTTCATAAAAGTAGTTGCTCAAGTAACTATGTCCGCTGCTAGGATAAAAAATAAGATCAAAACTTTTGTTTGCTTTTTCCAAAGCTTGGATAACCAGCAGTGTATTTTGAGCTGGAACATTCCCATCCATCAGTCCATGCACAAGCAATAACTTCCCTTTTAAATTTTGCGCGTATGTTTCATTAGCCTGTGCAGCAAATTCTTCCTCAGTTAAAGGCCCATTATAACGGTCACTCCAATCCGATTCATAGTTTCTATTGTCATGGTTACCAGATTCGGCAATACCTACTTTAAAGAAGTTTGGGTATTTGAGCATGGCCCTTACCGTCGCAAACCCACCACCGGAATGCCCCCAAATTCCAACGCGGCTTGTGTCAATAAATGGATAACGGTTAGCCAGTTGACGAATACCGGCTATTTGATCAGGGAGGGTATTAATAGCCATATTTCCATAACTGGCATCCTGAAAAGCTTTTGTCCTCAATGGATTCCCTGTCCCATTGATAACCACCACGATAAAACCCAAAGAAGCAAGTGCCATATGATCTTTTCTGGATGGGATGAATGACCAGTTTCTAACCGTTCCGCCTTGTGGTCCGGGATATATATAATTAATAACCGGATATTTTTTATTCCGATCCAACTTATCTGGCAGGAACATCAATCCATAAACATCCATCTTCCCATTAGCTGCTTTCGCTTTAAAGGGAATAGGCGGCTTCCACCCTGTCTGTTTTAATCTGGAAATATCGGTTCTAGTCAAGGTCAGCAATACTTTACCATCCAGATTGCGAAGTACTGTGATTCCAGGGACATCAGGTTTGGAATACTCATCGATAAAATATCGTTCCGATGGTGAAAATTCAATATAGTGAGTTCCCGGTTCAGGGGTTAATTCTTTAAACCCTTTTCCATTGAAATTAATTTTACACAATTCTCGAAAGTAAGGATTTTCCTTTTGAAGGCCATTAGCTGTGAAATAGATTACTCTGTTTTTCTTGTCTAATTTTACAATTTCATCCACCACGTAATGACCTGTTGTAATCTTATGTTTAAGAGTGCCTGACCGCACGTCATATAAATATAAATGCCCCCAATTATCCCGTTCTGAGAACCATATTATTTCATCCGTTTTCGACAAATACCGCCAATTAATTCCGCCATGACCGGATTCAAATTGGGTAGCCACTCTTTCCTCAAAAACCTCCCTTACTTCTCCGGTTGCAGCATCAGCAATTCTAACTTTAGCGGATTTATGATATCGATCCGTGGAGACAAAAGCGAGCTTACTGCCATCCGAACTCCATTGTACATCCGCCATGTGTCCATCAAAAACGATATTGTCCTTGTGGGTAGATCGGCGCGGATCTGCAGGCACATCTATAGGAATGACCCTGGGCTGCTGCACCTCAATGATAACCCGGTGAATCATCATAATATTAGAATCCAGTGGAAATTCGTACTTCCAAGACTCTAGTTGGGGTGCCCCTACCTTGGTATCAACTAAATACATGTTGTTCACCTTACGCTGATCTTGCTTATAAGTTGCAATTTTTTTTGAATCTGGAGACCAGCGTATTACGGGTCGCTTACTGCGTGTCCATCCGGCGTTATCGGTGGCATAGCCAAAATCTTTAACTCCATCAAAAGTGAGTTGCCTCTCCTCTCCCGTTTCTACTACCTCCACCCATAAATTGTAATCTTTTATGAATGCCTTTAGTTTCCCGTTCGGGGAAGTCACTTTACTTCTATTGTGCCAATAACTTTTCAAGCCGCCCGAAGACTTATCTTTTGTAATTTCAGTCACTTTATAGGAGTCTAAATCACACTTCCAATGTTTCCGATTAGCATAAAAAGTAATAGTCGTCCCATTATCTGCATAATGGAAGATGCGAAAAGGAAGCCTTTCAGGATGTATGGTTTTCCCGGTTACTTTTGATAAAGACTTCGCTAATTTTTGCTGATCAAATGCAGCGGTAATGGTTTTCTTTTGTGGATTTACTAACAAAAACCGCTTCCCTGTCGGAACTAGATCCCGGAACCAAAACTTGTCTTCAGGCAACCAATGGGGGGAAACATCACCATGGTCTATATACCTTGAAATCCAGGAAGGGAGCGCATGAACAGCCTGGTCATAATCGTTCTTGGTCAATTCTACTTGGGCAATCGCTGCAGAACCGACAAACAACAGCAAAAAAATGGAAACAATTACCTTCATCAATACTTTACTTTAGCAAATGTGCATACTTAGTTAAAAATGTCTTTCAGCTTATCTCTTAAATCTGAACCTCTTAAATTCCGGGCCAATACCTTGCCATCGGGACCAATAAGATAGTTAGCCGGAATCGCATGCACCCCATACATTTTGGCAGCTTTATTTTTCCAGCCTTGCAGGTCGCTCACTTGTATCCAGGTTAGATGGTCGCCTTTTATTGCCTGTAGCCATTTAGTCTTATCATCATCCAGAGAAACCCCCAATACATCAAAGCCTTCCTGCTTATATTTATTATACATTTTTACCAAATTGGGGTTTTCTGCCCGGCAAGGCCCGCACCAACTCGCCCAAAAATCAAGCAACACATATTTCCCTTTATAATCAGATAAGTTAACAGCATTCCCCGTCACATCATTCATAGTAAATAATGGAGCAGGTTGTCCGATAGCTGATCTCTTCATCACATTCAGCTTATCGCCCAGGGCCTTCCCTTTAGTGGAGCATTTCAATGAGGTGTCTAAACCGAAATAAAGCTTTTGTAAGTCAGCATAGGGAGTATTGTAAACCAAATTGCTCAACTCATACAGACTGACAAAACTTTTAGGA
The DNA here is from genome assembly GCA_964467635.1 of uncultured Chitinophagaceae bacterium. Classification (GTDB taxonomy): domain Bacteria; phylum Bacteroidota; class Bacteroidia; order Chitinophagales; family Chitinophagaceae; genus FW021-bin31. The sequence goes on from CAYXRN010000040.1 coordinate 9,870, forward strand.
TGACTATTAATGAATTTTTTTGTTTGTGTCTTCTCTTGAAGAGCCAGCTCGTCATACTGTACCTCGAAAGCTCTCAGAGCAACAGAATCCTTATTTTCTTTTGCCCTTCTATACTTTGGCCACAGTACCTTTCTTTTTGCTTTAATACCAGCTATAGATGCTTGATAAACCTCATATTCTGATTGAGATTGAGAACCGGAAAATTTCAAACGTTTCAAAGAATCAATATTTCCTTTTACTGTTATATCCGCATTTTCCAAAAAGAAAGGAATCTTTACTCTAAACTTGGCTATGTTATTCGTGTCCTTATTGATTAAATAAAAAGCAGCCATTTTAGGATAAGACACGCTTGCATCAAATATAAATCTTCCATTGGTTATTTTGGCAGAATCCCAATGAGAGACGCCGGAATCCCTGTAATGCAGATATATGTGTGAATCTTTAAGGTCAACGATCTCACCGGTTATGGTAAATTGCTTTTGAGACCTTTTCTTGCAAGAATACATTGCAATACAAGCTATCAATAATACAAAAATAATTTTCTTCATTCAACTAATTTTAATAGCGGTTCTTTGATATCGATTTCTCAAGTAGATCTGAATATCTCAGGCTAAAATATCCAAGCTTGGGCAATTATCCCTGAGTTACCAGGCCTCTGTCTAGAACTTTTCATTTATTCAGGACACTCACCACCCCGGATTTTGTGTCATTTTATTTCCCGGTTTGTTCAGTTCGTCTTGCGGAATAGGAAACAAATACTGTCTGGACAAGAACGTTCTGGTTTCCGACAAATCCTCCACTTTATATGTTTTCTTCCCTGTTGTCGGGTCCAGGGTAATCACCATCTTTTTTATGGGATTGGTAGAGGAGGAAAATAAAGTTTCTGCCTTCTTCCAGCGCCTCACATCCCAGTAGCGATGTCCTTCAAAAGCCATTTCTACCCGGCGTTCATGGTGAATGGCCTGTCTCATTTCGGCCTTGGAAAGCCCAGGCTTTAAATCCGGCATTCCGGCCCTGTTTCGAATAGAATCAACGGCAGCATAAACAGATTGATCGGGGCCTACAGCTTCGTTGTAAGCTTCTGCATAATCCAATAGAATGCCTGCATATCTAAACATAATCCAATTCTGATAACTTACATGCGGGTCGGCAAACAGGTCCAAATCCTCATCTACAAATTTTCTCAAATAATATCCGGTGTTTGTTAAGTATCTTGCCCTTATCCCTCCACCTGCAGTTACATCATAGCCCCCTGTATACATCTGTAATTTCCGGCCTTTAAACTCAGCACCATCATATAACACCGTGGCGTAAAAACGGGGGTCTCTTCCCACATACGGATTTTGAGGATCATATCCCGAAGCCAGGTTGGTGATAGGTAAGCCATTGGCTTGCATTTCATAAGCATTCACCAGATTTTGTGTCGGGCAGGTATATGCCCTGCCTCCAAAAGTGGGAGGCTGCGTATAATGATCAAACGAATGACCTTTTTGTTCACCATTATCATTTGCGGTTACAGAAAGAATAATTTCGCTATTTTGCTTATTATTTATGTCAAATACCTCCTCATATGTTGGCTGTAATCCATACACTCCTAAATTCCGGATTCTTTGAGCGGTTGCAGCGGCATCGCTCCATCTGCCGGCATACAATTGCACGCGACACATCATGGCTAATGCCGCACCCTTGGTAATTCTTCCGAACTCCTCATCACGATAAGTTAGCGGCAAACAACTGTCAGCAACATATGCTAATTGATCAATGATAAAATTCCGGCATTCTTCTAATGTATTTCTGGGGTGAAAAACCGAGCTATCAACCTTAGTCTCCACTTTGGTAATAATCGGAACACCTCCATACCATCTTATCAAATCAAAATAATAATAGGCTCGCAGAAACATAATTTCTCCTTTCATCCTTTGATTTAAATCCTTATCTCCGGGAACCTTGTCAATATGGGATAAGAAGACGTTGGCCCTGCGAATGTACTCGTATCTTTTTTCCCAAATGCTACTAAATCCTCCTATTGGCGAGGAAGAAGCATCAAAAGCACCAGTAAAGAACTTATATGGACCTGCGTACATTGTCGGATTAGAAGCATCTGCATCATCTGTAATATCTGCCAACAGCCACGGTGACAATCCACTGGCATAAGGCTTTCTAAATCCGGAATTAAGTTGCGAATAGAAATTCGCGGTATAGGTCAACACCATATCCTGATTACTCCACAATAGCAAGTCATTGGCCTGGTTGGTAGGCTTTATATCCAAGACGCTTTCACAAGAAAAAATCATGGTTAATACAGCCAAGCATCCAAGTATTTTACATACATTCTTCATCGTTAAAATAATTTGAGTCGATTAAAATTTTATTTTCACGCCGAAGCCAATTCTCCGCTGAATGGGATAAAAGCCTCCATTAGGTCCTGAATCTCCTAAAGTCGGTGCCTCTGGATCAATGCCAGCCAATACACTGGTTAAGGTAAACAGATTTGAAGCCTGCGCATAGATGTCTATGTTTTTTATTTCGAGGATATCCAACCATTTTTTTGGCAGAGAATAACCTAATCTTACATTTCTCAAGCGAACATAATCTGATTTGGTTAAGCTGATATCGGAAGTTCTTTCATTGTTATTTGAGTTAGCAATCCTCGGATAAATAGCCTCTGGGTTATCAGGTCTCCACGAATGATCATAAACATACTGCCACTGGTAGTTATAAATGCCATACTGCATATACCCTCCCATGGCGCCATTGAAAAAGGCATTCAACGAGAGTGCTTTATACTTTACAGTAAATCCGAAACCCAGGTTAATGGGAGGAAATCCATAATTGTCAAACCACATTTGATCCATAGAAGAAATCTTACCATCTCCGTCCAGATCTGCAAACTTTATATCACCTGGTTTTAGCGTTTCGTTACCTCTATTATCCTGATCTACGTTCCAGTCTTCAATTTCTTTTTGAGACTGGAAAATGCCGATGGTTTTATATCCGATTAAAGCATTGGTAGGATGTCCTTCATAGCGTTGGTAATCGGGCAACCCTTGTGTGCCCCAATCGATATATCGGGTTTTAACTGAGGTAATATTAGCAATCAGATTCAAGCTCCAATCCTCACTCAATTCAAGCTTGCTGCTCAACCCAAGCTCAAATCCTCTGTCTCTTTTTTTAGCAAAGTTTTGTATAGGTCCCTTTATTCCAAATGTAGCCGGCAGGTTATAGGTTTTTGACCGCAGAATATCATACCTGTCTTTTTGATATATATCAAAAGTAATTCCGAGTTTTTCACCCCAGAACATGGCGTTAAAGCCAAAGTTATACTGGAGGTTCTTGGCCCAGGTAATGTCTTCATTGGGAAGGGTACTATTATCTAAAACAAACGTCGGCTCAAAATCCCCCCCAAAGACGTATCCATTTCCCGGATAATAGCCGGTATTTACAATTCGATAGGTGTAATAATAGGTGTTGTCACCAATATTGTCATCACCAGCCAACCCAACAGAACCTCTCAATTTTAAAAATGAAACCGTATGATTTAAGGAAGAGAAGAAGCTTTCTTTAGAAATAATCCATCCCAGGGACCCTCCGGGAAAGAAGCCCCAGCGATGTCCGGGTGCAAACTTGGAAGAGCCATCGTAACGGAAACTGAACTCTGCCAATAGTCTTTGGTCGTAGTTGTAATCCAGCCTCCCTACGAAGCCGGCTCTGCCGGATTGTGTTCTTGTTCCAGAGGTAGATTCATTGATACTGGATCCCATATCAATGATATCCAGTCCTGGTGCTACCAGGTCTCTTCTCCTGTCACTATTGCTGTTGTATCTGCGTTCGGACTGCGTATAAAGGGCTAATGCCTCCATGTGATGTTTTTCAAAGTCTTTTTGATACCTCAATGCGGCATCTACAGTATAAGAAGTACCATCACGCATATAATCTGTAACGCTCGGCTTCCCTTTACCCCCAACCTGCTTATACCCTGTAGGAGAACTTGGATCGGGGTTAAACAACGGAACGGGAGCAGTGTAATATTTACTCCGTGAAAAATATTTTTGAATGCTAAGATTAACATAGGCAGACAAACCCTTTATAAAAGGTGCAGTCCAGGTTATCCGGCCGTTTCCAGAAAAGTAGTTGTTTGAAGTATATTTATATCCAGCTTCGGGGGAAATATCTGCTAACGGGTTTGCGCCTTCAGCAGTTCCTCCAAAAGTACCATTAGGCATGTAAGGAGCCACCAATGGAGAAATACTGGCCGCCGCACTCATTGCATTGTATGGGGAGGTTCCACCCGGCAAGTGCTTATAGCTATTTCTGTAGCTTAGCCCAAGTTTAGCTTTAAACTGGTGACTCAGTTTAATATCCAAATTACTCAAAAATGTGTATCTCTTGTAATAATTACTGGGAAACATTCCCCCCTCATCAGAGAAGGAACCCGAGATAAAATAGTGGATCGCCTCACCTCCACCGCTCACATTCAAATTGTGATCCTGAACCAGACTTGGATTTCCAATTAACAACCCCACCCAATCCGTATTGGCAAACCGGTAAGGAGCAAGATTATTTTTAATCGTATCAAGTTGTTTGGGAGAATATAAAACGCCTAGACCACTGTTCTCATTGTATTGGTTATTCGCCACTGCAAAGTCATACCCATCCAATATTTTCACCCTTTTGGTTGGCGAACTCCAGGTAAAGTTTCCGGAGTAAGAAAACTGAGGTTTTCCCAGCTTCCCTCTTTTCGTGGTTACTACGATAACACCATTGGCTGCGCGCGCGCCATATACGGCGGTGGCAGCATTGTCTTTTAATATGCTAATGCTGGCAACAGAGCTGGGATCGATCGCATCCAGCCCTACATAGGTAGAAGGAACCCCGTCAATAACCAATAACGGACGTTGCCCCTGATCCGTAGTTCTAATTAACAAGGTAGCATCTTCATCACCCGGAGCTCCTGTGGTAGTACGAGACAATACACCAGGCAACCGTCCGGCAAATACTTGTGATAAATTAGTGGCCGGCATTGCAGTAATTTGTTCGCTATTAATTGCGCTGACAGCATCTGTATTAAATGCTCTTTTTTTAGTACCGTAACCAATAACAATGGTCTCGTCCAGCACATTGGAATGCTCAAGTTTAATTGAAAATACACTTCTTCCAGCGATTGCGACCTCCCGGCTGGCATACCCAATATAAGAAACCACTAACACTCCGTTATCTTTTACATGATCAAGAACAAAGCGTCCTTTTGTATCCGTATAGGTTCCTTTTGTGGTTCCTTTCACTAAAACGGAGGCTCTCTCTAACGGTTGTCCGCTTTCATCCCTAACAAAGCCAGCAATATCAACCCTTGACTGAAGAACAGGAGGGACATTCAGCTTGTTGATGTTACTATCGGTGATTACTTCACCAGTGGAGTTATTATCTGAGACCCGGTTCGCCCTTCGCATACTTCTCGCCATCCTGCCTTTAGGGGCAATGGCATAATAGTTGTTCTTAATATACAGAAAAACCAGGTCCTCCGGATAAAGTATACCTTTTAAAACATCTTCAATTTTTTTCCCTTTGATTTCATCTACATCATAAGTCGTCATTTTCCCTTTGACAACCGCCTTTTCGTACATGAACTGTGTTCCGAAAACTTTCGTCACCTTGTGTAGTGCCTCGCCTACGGGAATACCCTGACCGGAGACCGTAGCGAAAGAAAGGGCGGTCGTTAAAAGTACAAAGCCCAGAAACAATGTACCTGTACGTAAAACATCTCGCATAGTATCGTTGTTTAATTTTATAAATACGATTATTCTATAGGTTTTCATTCTTTTGACTCAAACAGGAGCGTATCTTCATGATGAATAATCTCTATATTAAAAGCAGTTGAAATGGCAAATAACACATCATCCAGGTTACTCAAGATGAGGGTACCCTCTACTTCTCTATCGGCCATGGAGGTATCTTGGAAAATCACTTTTTTACCGAAATAATCTTCGATATATAGGGCTAGGTCGCCTATAGTAGCACCATTCAATATCATTTTGTTGTTCGTCCATGAACTCAAGGTCTTGGCGGCCTTTTTATTGGAAACGGAAATTTTATCGGTGACTTCATTATAAATCAACACTTGTCCCGGCTTTAATATCCTCGACCTTTTTGTGGAACCATTAATCGTCACCTTAACTTTCCCCGAATTCAGTCCCACGGCTACTTTATTGCGTCTGGCTTTTACGTCAAAAACAGTTCCCAGGACCTGAATATTTAAATTACCCACGTGCACAATGAAAGGTTTGGCCGTTATATGGCTTTGGCGGTGAAATTCCCCGTATTTGATATTAAAAAATACTTCACCGCTCATCCATATTTCCCGCGAATCACTTTTGCGCCAACCACCGGTATATTGAACACTTGAATTGGCGTTAAGAATAACAACTGAGGAATCCGGCAAAATAAAAGCTTGTTTTTCTCCGTAGGCCGTGGCAAGCAATTGCTTTTTTGGCTGGTTGTTTAATAAAAGCAAGCTTCCGCCCAAAACCACTAATCCAACAATAACAGCCGCTGCCAACCAGCGATAGCGTGGCTTATTTTCATCCGCTTGTCCATCTCTGATGTATGCAGTTAATTTTTCATAAATTCGGGCTTTAATTATATTTTTCTCCTCTGGATTATCAAGTGGAATCTCTATCTCTTCAGTCGACAAGTTTCTATACCAGTTCAATATGGTCGTCCGCTCCTGCTCTGTAGCCGTGCCGTCTAAGTATTTTTTAATTAAAGTATTTAAAACTTCCTGTTCCATATAGATAATTACGGGAGTACACCCTCCTTCAATACTGTACCCTCAGTGAAGGTCTACTCCCAATGAAAAATAAAATAATTCGAAAATAATTCTAGAAAAAGAGTAATATGCTGTTGTGAGCGCCTTTGAGCGCATCTTTAATCACTTTAAGCGCCCGGGTGAGATGGTTGGCAGCTGTCTTGTCGGCAATATTCAATTTGTCGGCGATTTCGGGAATACTCAGGTGTTCTTCACGCCGGAGTTTATAGACAATCTGACATTTTTCAGGTAATTGTTCAACGATCCCCTTGACATATTCCTCCAGGAAAAGCGCAGTAATTTTGGCTTCCTCATCCACTTTATTTATTGGTCTAACATTTTTTAAAAGAAGTTCTTTTCTTCTCGCTTCTCTGGATTGACGCTTGAAGATGCTAAACTTGGCCGCAGTAGCCAGATATGCTCCTAAATGATCAATTTTTACTTTAGTCCGTTTATCCCAGAGCAACATAAAGATTTCCTGAACAACCTCTTCTGAGGCCTGCTTTTGCTGACAATGGCTATAGGAGATAGCAAAAAGAACCTCCCAATACCGGTTATAGATTTCAGTAAATGCAGTCTCATCGCCGGCTTGCAGCAACGTCACTAATTGTTCATCACTATGGGTTTTATAGTCGGGCACCGTTCCGATAGATTTTGCTCACCGATTCAGACAAAGTTATCAAAAGGTTTAATATGAGCAAAACATCTCCGAAACGACAGGCTTATAAAGAAGAAGAAATCCCTCCATAGCCGGAGGAAAATAAATCAATCAAAACAAGAAAAAAATAACTTCAAATGCCTAATATTAATCAACTCCAATCTGCAACAAAACCGGCTTTATTGTAAGGGCACCTCACGGAACGGAATGTAATTAAGATTGTCTTTGTTTTCCTCTGAGATAAAATGACAGAGGTTATCTGGAGCGTATGAAAAAGACAATGGTCAAACCATTGTGACAGGGATATAGAGAAAAAAAATGCGCTGACGATAAAAAACAATCGGAACCCAACTGTTAAAAGTGTATACCTACCGTAGTATGGTGGTATAATCTTTTTTATCCGTCAATATACGCACCGCTTCTTTCACCACTTTATCTGCCTTTACCCCCACTGCAATTTTTCCCGCCTGTATATAGTAACAATTCATTATCTCTGCAGCCAACAACCTGGAGGCTTCCTTTTTGTTGCTATAAAGATCCGGGTGGGTATATTGATGAATTCGGTTAAATAATGAATCATACAAAACCTGGACCGAATCAAAATATCCTTCACTTATCGCACTGGCTCTAAAATGTTCCAATGTCATTTCACTTCTGCTGCCGTAAGCGATCGGATACTTTTTTACATAAGCAGCAAAAACGCCAAAAAGACTATCGGAAACTTTAAAATCTCCCAACGCAGGGGGAGCAGGATGCGTGTTCATATAACGGATCGCAAAACTGAAGAATACGTTGTCATTAATCAATGCGCTTGCCCAACTCCCTAAATAGGTATCAGCTACAGGCTCATCAGGCGTAATACCTCCCTGATCCGTCACCACACGTCCATCGGCAGTAGTAAAAGCATGCTGCAGAGAATCGGCGATTCTAATCGGTCTCCCAAAAGCATTATCGTGCCTGTATTCGATCGCCTGTATACACCGGCCACTGGGCGTATAATACCGAGCCACAGTAAACTTTAATTTCGCGTTGTAGGGCAGGTCCCGTGTTATTTGCACCAGGCCTTTACCAAAGGATTGCTGTCCGACAATCACCCCTCGGTCCTGATCCTGCATGGCTCCTGAAAATATTTCAGCGGCAGAAGCTGTGCTGCCATTAATCAATACGGCTAAAGGGATCAGGGTATCTAAAGGTGCTTCGGTAGCAGTATAAACAGCATTCCATGAAGGGATCCTGCCTTTTACACTGACGATCGTATCTCCCTTTGGCAGAAAAAAATTACTGGCCTTTACCGCTTCTCCCAGCAGCCCGCCGGGATTTCCCCGGAGGTCTATAATCAAGCCGGCCAGATCAGGATCGGCTTTCTTAAGCGCCGTTACGGCTTCTTTGAACTCTTCTGCGCAACCTTTGGTAAATTGCTGAAAACTAATATACCCGATATGGTTTTGTAAGATTGTTTTGTAAGGGATGCTTGGAATGGCGATCATGGCTCTTTCTACCCTTTTCCGTATCACTTTGCCATCCCACGGCCTTTTCACAACCACTTCCAACTTGCTATTGGCTTCTCCCCGGAGCAAGTCATGCACTTGTTCCGAGGTGAGTCCTGTTGTTTCGGTCCCGTTCAAGGATAAAATCACATCCCCCGGTCTGAAACCCGCCTGCTCAAAAGGCGCATCCGGAAACAAGGCCGATATAAACACAGAATCATTAATAATACGAAAAGCCGCGCCGATTCCTGCATAGCGGCCCGTAGTCTGAAAAGCCAGCCTGTCGGCCTCTGCTTCGGAATAGAACACGGTGTATGGATCAAGGCCCTGGGTCATGGCATCTATCCCCGACCGCATAAGTTCAGCGGGATCCAGTGAGTCTACATATAAAGCATTCAGGTTGCGGTAGACAGCTGCCATCAGGTCTAGGCTCTTGGCTATTTCAAAATACTTGTCTTTGACCCTAAAAGCCAGTATTCCAAGTACAATGACTAGGCATCCGCCCCCTATCCATAAAAACCGCCGCTTAAACATCATACATCAAATGTATTACTTTTTGTAAAATACTACACCACATTGACTTCCCTTTCGAGCTCAACGCCAAAACGCTTTAAAACACTTTGTTGTATTTCCCCGGCAAGTTGTTGGACAGCCTTGCCGTCCGCCCGGCCATAATTGACCAACACCAAAGCCTGTAAAGGATGTACGCCGGCATCTCCACAGCGATACCCCTTCCACCCACATTTTTCAATCAGCCAGCCCGCGGCCAGTTTATACTGCTCTTGGAAGGGATAATATTTTATTTCCGGATACCTTTGTTTTAGCTCGTCCTTCTTTTCAGCGGTGACCATCGGGTTTTTAAAAAAACTACCGGCATTCCCTATTTTCGAAGGATCAGGCAGTTTAGCAGAGCGAATACGGATCACGGCTTCGCTGATGGCCTGAATAGATATTTCTTTTATTCCCATGGCCTCCAGTTCCTTTTCAATAGCCCCGTAAGAAGTATTAAAGAGCGGTGTTTTGTTCAATCTATAGGTCACATTCAAGATAACAAATTCTCCTTTTCGTTTATTCTTAAATATACTTTCTCTGTAACCAAAATGACAATCCGCCGCCTGAAATGTCTCGCAGACCTTGTCCCGAATATGAAAGGCTTCCAGCGAATGAAACACATCTTTTATTTCCACCCCGTAAGCCCCGATATTTTGCATCGGACTCGCACCGACGTTACCCGGAATAAGCGAAAGGTTTTCAACCCCAGCCCATTGTCGTTGCAAGCAATATTGTACAAAACCATGCCAATTTTCACCAGCACCGGCTTTGACATATACATGTTGCTCATCTTCCTTTATTTGTTCAATTCCCTTCACTTCGTTTTTTAAAACCGACCCGGGATTACGGGTCAGCAAAATGTTACTTCCTCCGCCAAGGACCAGTTCCGGTTGTTGCAAACGCTTATCCGACAGAAGCGCTGCTAATGTTTCTTCTGAAGAAAAGGAAGCAAAAAAACCGGCCGTGGCCCGGATACCAAAAGTATTCAGATCCCTCAACGGATATTGCCGATATATTTCCATGTATTATTTTTTTTTAAACGCAATCTACATCAGGCACGATAATTACCCTGCTAAATTTCTTTTGTGCTTTTAACCAGTTAAACTGGCTGTGTAAATACGCCTTGATCTTGTCCAACTCCGTCGCATTCTTCGGGAGTTTCACCATGAATTCTATTAAATAATAATTGCGGATACGACCAACCATCGGTACCGATGGGCCTAACAAAGCGGTTTTAAAATACGCCTGCAATACCTGGTTTAAAACCAGCGCCGCTTCCTTGACTATTTCAGCCTTCCTATGTTTCAGCGATATACGTATCAGACGGGAAAAAGGAGGATAGCGATAGTTTCTTCGCTCCTGGATCTCCATTTCATAAAGGCCTTCATAATCGTGCCGTATAACAAAATCAATTACAGGATGCGTGGTATTGATCGCCTGTAACAACACCTTTCCACCAGCCTCCCTTCTTCCCGAACGGCCGCTTACTTGCACCAAGAGCTGAAAGGCGCGTTCATTTAGCCTGAAATCAGGATAACTAAGCAAACTGTCCACACTTAAAATACCGACGAGGTTGACCCGATCAAAATCCAACCCTTTCACGACCATCTGGGTGCCGATCAGTATGTCAATTTTCTGTTGCTCAAATCGGGTAATGAGTTTTTGATGGGCGTCCTTATTTTTTACACTATCATAATCCATGCGTTCAATGCGACAGCCGGGAAAGTGGACGGCTAAATCGTCCTCCACCCGCTCGGTTCCAAAGCTTCGGTGGACTAGTTTAGCACTTCCACAGGCGCTGCAAACCTCCGGCAACGGATATTGTTGTCCGCAATAGTGACAGTGCAGCCGGTGGTGAAACTTATGATAGGTAAGGGATACATCGCAGTTTTTACAACGGGGTATCCAGCCGCAGGCCGTACATACTACCGCGGGCGCATAACCTCTCCTGTTCTGAAATAAGATAACCTGGCTATTTTCTGCCAGCGAACGTTTAATCGCCTGATCGAGTTGTGGCGATAGATAACGAATGCTGTCTTTTTTGAAGGCTATTTGCTTCATGTCCACTACTTCCATCTCCGGCATTTTTACCTCTCCATAACGCTTTTGCAATCGCACCAATCCATATTTTCCCTGCTGCGCGTTGTAATAACTTTCCAGGGAAGGCGTAGCCGAACCCAGCAAAGCGTTAGCACCAAATAACCGGCAATAATATAACGCAGCGTCCCGGGCGTGATAACGCGGAGCCGGATTCTGTTGTTTGTAGGAAGTGTCATGCTCTTCATCGAGAATAATAAACCCGAGGTCTTTAAACGGCAACAGCAATGCCGAACGGGCCCCCAGGATGATTTGATATTCTCCTGTTCGCACTTTGTTCCAAATCTCAACTCTTTCGTTGTTGTTGAATTTGGAATGGTAAATGCCGATTTGTTCCCCAAAGTGTTTTTGAAGGCGGCGAACAATCTGTGCAGTCAGCGCTATCTCCGGCAGCAGGTATAACACCTGCTTCCCCTGTTCCAAAAAATGGGTGATCAACCGGATATAAATCATGGTTTTCCCGCTGGAAGTAACCCCGTGTAACAACACATTCTGCTTTTCCTTAAACCACTCCAGGATTTGGTCATAGCCCTTTTGCTGCTCATCATTTAAAGTAAAATCAGCAAGGCGGTCCTTCGAGAGCGTAGAAAAAGGAAGACGCGACACCTTCCTTTCCTCCAATGTTAAAAAGCCTTTGTCTGCCAGGTTGTTGACTACAGAGGCCTTCACCCCGGCCTTTTGTTGAACGTCCTTTCGGGTAACGGTGTCATTGGTATTTCGTAAAAATAAAAATGCCAAAAACGCCTGTTCCTGTTTTGGCGCGTTTTTAAGCAATTCAAAAGCCTCTTGTAGTTTTTGTTCTGATTCCCAATCGACATGTAACCGGACAAATATTTCTTTTTTAGGCTTAAACGATTTTTTTAGTTCTTCATGGACTATGCATATTTTTTTCTGCAACATTTGATTGATAACAGGATAAACTGTTACTTTCCCTAAAATTTGCTGCACTTCTTCAATGCTTAATTCTTTATGAATTTGTAAGGCTTCCGCCAACAAATATTCTTCATCCGACAAATCCGAAAAATCTTCTGCGGCATCGGGATTCAAAAGCAAACGCGTATCGCTGGTAAGTTTAAGAAACGCCGGAAGGACTGCATTCATTACTTCTCCTTCCGTACACATGTAATAGGCCGCCATCCACTCCCAAAACTTCAGTTGAATGGGATATAAGATAGGTTCTTCGTCCAACAATTCTAATACAGGCTTGACCTCGTAGGCCTGCGGTTTGTTGTGGTGTAGGTTTTTTACCAGTGCCGCATACTTTTTATTGCGTCCGAACTGCACGGCGACTCTGCAACCGGGTTTCAGCTTCCCCTCCAGAGCGGGAGGAACGCCATAGGTATAATTCACAGGCAGCGCCTGAGGCAATATGACATCTACATAGCTCAATGCGAACACTTTTGCGCAATCTACAAAAAATCAATCAGCTTTATTCCAGATAGTCCAGGAGGCCTCCGCCTGGCCGACAAGCATGTCGTACCCGTTTTTTATGGTTGCTCCCCTTTGTTTTCCAAGCATTAAAAAGCGCGTTTCCGCGGGATTGTAAACCAGGTCATAAAGGAGATGTCGGGCGTTCAGAAAATGATAGGGAATGTCGGGCGCCTCTTTTTCTCTCGGAAAAGTACCCACCGGAGAAGCGTTGACAATGAGGCGGTGATCCCTGATCACTGTCGCTGTCAGCTCTTCATACGCATAGCTGCCGCCGGCAGGGCGACGGCTGACAAAATGGGCGTCAATAGCCAGTTCTTTCAATACATAGGCGACCGCTTTAGCCGCACCACCTGTTCCTAAGATCAACGCTTTTTGAGGTTTTTCCCCGAGCAATGGCAGCAAAGTATTTTTAAATCCGGTCACATCGGTATTATAGCCTTCTTTTTTTCCATCTCTGATACGAATACAGTTGACGGCGCCAATCTCGGCAGCCGCTGCCGCGATATGATCGAGAAACGGCTTTACCTGCTCTTTGTAGGGAACGGTGACATTCACTCCTTCCAGCTCCGGAACCGCCTCCAGCAACCGGGGAAAATCAGCAATAGCAGGTATCGGATAAAGCTCATACTCGCAATCGGTGATCTTCTCCGCCTGAAATTTGTGGGAAAAAAACTTTTTTGAAAAGGAATGAGACAACGGGTAACCTATCAGGCCGAATTTTCTCACAACAAAAGGTTTCAAATTTAAAAATTACTTCTCCAGAAAAAGCTGAAATGTTTCAGAACGCAATCCTACCCGCATGGTCTCCAGCGGGATCACCTCAGCCGGCGCAAGGTTGCCCAGATTGACATTACAGCCTACCAGTTGCAAAAAATAATTTTGTTGCTCTTTCTTTGGCGCCTCCCAGATAATTTTCTCTGCCGGAATCTGCGTAAGTATCTCCTGTACCAGCCCCTGGCGCACTTCACCGGAATCCCTATAGATTCCCACGGTACCACTTTCCCTCGCTTCTGCAATGACATAGGTGGAGCCTGCGTTTAATTCCGTTCTCATCAGTTCCACCCATTTAAAAGGCGGCATAATATTGGTAACATCCTTGGATCCCACCTCACTTAATACCGTTCCATAGGCCGCCAGTTACTCTACATAGCCACA
>CAYXRN010000041.1:0-23571 GCA_964467635.1 uncultured Chitinophagaceae bacterium
GCGTAGTAGAACGGCTTAGGAACGCTTTGCCATTGGACATGTCCTTAAACACGACAAAGCGATAATTCTTAGGATGAATGTCTTTTTTCATGAGGTCTGTCATTTTAGAGGTTGCAAATGTACGACAATCTGTGAAAAAGCTCAAAAATTAAATTAAACAAAAAGGAAATGCCCCATCCTCCTCCGATTACTTCTACACTGGAATGCCGCAACATACAGAAAATTTAGCTCGCCTAACCACTGGTCACTCAAAAACGGCAGCTGGTCCCAAACCGCTTCGCCATCTTTATTTTAACGGAATTTTTAGAGGAGAGATAAAATTCCCGCTGCTGTAATCACGTTCTTTCCATAGGATGGTTAAACGCAATCGTTTAGCTACCTTTGCGTTAAATTTTTTCGGCCTGAAAAGCGTTCTCAAAATATTGTTTATCTGCCTGCTGTCCATCATCGGATTACTGGTCGTCATTTCTATCCTCGTCAACGTTACACCGGTGCAGAATTTTTTGGTGCGGCAAGTTTCCAACAAGCTCTCCGAAGAGTTGCATACCGAAGTAACTATAGATCATGTCAAATTCCGGCTTTTTAACCGCTTTCTTATAGAAGGGGCTTATGTGGCTGATCAGCAGGGCGATACGCTGCTTTACACCGATAGACTTACCGTCAATGTGACCAATTTTTTCTTTTTCAAAAACCGAACAGTACTCTATTATGTCGGAATGGAGGACGCGGTCGTCAATTTAAAACGTACGCCGGGAGACAGCACCTGGAATTTTCAGTTTATCGTTGATGCCTTTACAAAGCCGGGGAAAAAGAAGAAAAAGGAGTTGCCCAATATCGCCTTACGAAAGCTGGACCTCAAGGACATCCGGGTCAACCAATTGGATGGATGGAAGGGGAAAAATATGCATATTTCAGCGAAAAGAATAAAGATCGACGCCCAATCCATCGATCTCCGAAAACACAAGGTCCGAATAGATAACATCCAACTAACCAACCCGCTGTTTGTCTTGGAGAAATACGAAGGCTCTGCCCCGGTGGATTCCATACAGAGGTTGACCTCCGCCAGTCCTTCTTCGCCGGAAAATGACTCAACGACACTTCGATGGAACACAGCGCACTGGCAGATCCGGATAGATAAGATCGGCCTGGAGCAGGGAGCATTTACCTTGACCAATCGCGCCCAAACCACCATACAACGTTACTTCGATCCGCAACACATCGCCTTTTACGACATCAATGGCACGTTAAACGATACGCATTTTGACAAGGATTCTATTATCAGTCGCCTGGACCTTACTGCAAAAGAAAGAAGCGGGTTAGTGGTGAAAAAACTACAGGGGCGATTCAAGATGTCTCCCGTAACGATTGAAGTAGCCGATTTAGACCTGGCCACCAACCAAAGTCATCTGACTGATTATTTTGCTTTGCAATTTGAACAATTCGATGACTTGTCAGATTTCGTGGACAAGGTCACCATGCGCGGTCATTTTACGGATGCCGTTGTTTCATCTGATGACATCGGCTTCTTTGCTCCTCCGCTCAGAGAATGGGATAAAAACATACGGATAAACGGGCTGGCCTACGGAACCCTTGACCAGTTAACGGGCGAAAATTTACAAATTCAGGCCGGAGCCTCTACTACTCTTATCGGCACAATCAGCATGACGGGACTACCTGACATCAACAACACCTTCATTGATTTTCAGGCAAAAAAACTCCTAACCACCGGCAAGGACATTCAACAGTTTGTTCCGGCCCTGAGAGACAATAACAAAGTAAACCTGGATTCCCTTACCTACCTGCAATTTCAAGGCAACTATGTAGGCTTTATCTATGACTTTGTAGCTTATGGAACCTTTACCACTAACCTGGGATCCGTTCATTCTGATCTGAACTTAAAATTTGGACCGCGACACCAGATACCGGTATACTCGGGTAGTCTTTCTTCCAACGGCTTCGATATCGGTGCTTTTATTAACTCCCAAAACCTGAGAAGTATCGCTTTCAGCGCCCAAATAAATGGCGCGGGCTTCGCTCTGGAAGAACTCAATACAAGCGTAAAAGGAACGATCAGACAACTTGAGTTTAAAGATTACAACTATAACCATATTCAACTGGAGGGAGACCTGAGAAAAAAATTGTTTCAGGGGAAAATAGCCATTGCCGATTCAAACCTGGTGCTTAATTTTCAAGGTGGAATTGATTTCAATGACAGCATCCCCCGCTTCAACTTTACATCAGAAATACAAAAGAGCAATTTAAGGGCGTTGCACCTCACAAAAGATTCTATTTTATTCTCAGGAAAACTGAATTTAAACTTCAGAGGCAGTAACCTCAATAATTTCCTAGGAGCAGCCCGGCTGTATGACATCCATCTGTTCAAAAATCAAAAACGAATCGCTTTTGATACACTGGTAGTCAATGCTTCAAAAGACAATAAAGGGGGAAAATGGTTGACTGTCAGAGGCAATGAGATCAGCGGTTATGTACACGGCAATTATGACCTTACGCAACTTCCCGATGCAGCCCTTCTGTTTTTGAATAATTATTTCCCCGGTAAGATCAAACCGCCCCCCAATACCGACATCCGGGAAGCGTTTGAATTCGCGCTGGAATTTGGAAACATTGACAGTGTTTTATTTTATTTTGTTCCCGGACTAACCAGCCTGAACGGCGGGCAGATTACGGGAAGAATAAACACCCTGAAGGATTCATTAGTCTTAAACCTGGAACTCACCCATGCCGGTTATAACAATTATGCTTTCAACGATATCCGAATAAATGCCATTGGAACACTCCAGGGGTTAAAAACCCAGAACGCTGTCGGAGAAGTATACTTAAAAGACAGCCTGATACTCCCGGAAACGACCATTGAGACTTTTTCCCATCAGGACACTTCGCTGATTGCACTCCACACCATGGGAAACACCGCTTTGAATAAGGCCAACCTGAAAGTAATGTTCGTTACACCGAAGGAGGGCTACTATATTAAAGTGCTCGAATCAGCACTCTTCATCAACAATAAAGATTGGCACATCTCGCCTGATAATGAGATCCGGTTAAAGAAGAATGACATTACCATTCACCATTTCAACATATTTCACGATAACCAGCGCATTACCCTTACTTCTACGGATACATCAACGAAAAAAAATGCCTTTATCGTTCGGCTAAATAACCTGTATATCGCCGACTTTGCACAATTTTTCCTACCCAATCTCTTACTGGAAGGAGTGGCAAACGGAGAATTTCATATTACCGACCCCCTTCAAGCGTTAAATATATCCGGCAATCTCACCGCTACCCAATTAAGGATTAACGATGATTCCATTGGAACGGTAATCGCGTCCTCCGTTTATGATAAAAAAAAGCAATCCATTCAATGGGATCTTCATAAGACCGACAACCCGGAGGAAGGCTTTAAGATGGGAGGGACCATCGGCATAGGAACCAATCAAACGCTTGCGGCTACATTCAATTTGCAAAAGACCAACATCGGTGTATTGAATAGTTTTGTTAAAGGTTATGTTTCCAACCTCAAAGGTTTCGCTACGGGTGAAGTACGACTTGGCGGAAGCCGGACGAACCCGGAAGTGGTAGGGGCCATAAAGCTTAATAATGTCGATTTTCTGGTAGACTATACACAAGTGCATTACGCGTTTAATAATGAAACCATCCACTTCACGCCGGGAAAAATTGATTTAGGGTCCATTACACTAAAAGATCAACAAGGTCGCACCGGTATTCTAAGCGGTACAATCACCCACAAGAACTTTGATGATCTTTTCTTTAACCTGAATGTCAACACCCAGGACCTGCTCCTAATGAATACAGCGGTTAAGAATAATCCTGATTACTATGGAAAAGTGATTGCCTCGGCAAAAATTGATTTTTCAGGCCCCCTGCGGGACATGCAGATGGTCATTAACGCCACCCCCTTGAACGGTACGCACATCTACCTTCCCTTATCAGATGAAGAAGACATAGGCGAACATGATTTTATTGTATTCAAACAATATGGCAAAAAGCTCCTCGAGCAGGATCTTCAGAAAAAGAAAGTAAACCTTACGGTCAAGCTATATGCCAATATGAACCCGCAAGCGCAGATAGATGTAATAGTAGATGCTACAAGTGGCGACCATATTACAGCCAGGGGGAATGGCGCGTTACAGATCAATGTAAACCTTCAGGGAGATTTCCAGATGTTCGGCAATTATTCAATCACAGAAGGTTACTATATCTTTTCATTTAAAGGATTATTATCCAGAAAATTCGCCATCAACCAAGGGAGTACGATCTCCTGGAATGGTGATCCCTCCAATGCCAATATTAACATTACCGCAATTTACCATGTTCCGGGCGGCGCTAACCTGTATAATCTGATAGCCGGGGAAGCTTCTTCTATGACCGGCCTGACCAAAGACGACAAACGGCTGTTGCGGCAACGCGAAAGAATTGATGTGTATTTGTTTTTGAAGAACTCCCTGATGCATCCCGACATCAGCTACGACATCCGTATCCCCGAAGCCAGTATCAGCGCCAGTAGCCTGGCTATGACCAAGCTACAGCAAATCCGTCAAAACCCGAACATTCTCATTAACCAGGTCGCCGCCCTATTGGCTGCCGGACAGTTCATTCCCGTTAACTCGGCCAACGCCTCTTCAGGTATCCTCCGCAGCAGTGGACTCAGTAGTGCCGGGCAATGGGTTTCGTCCCAACTTACCGGCGTCCTTAACAATTTATTCGGCAACCAGCTCAATGATCTGGGGTTGAGTTTTAGCATGAATTATAATACTTATTCCGCCTCTGGAAATTATGGAGACATCCAGCGCAATGACGTGCAATTCAATCTCAGCAAGAACCTTTTTAACAACCGGGTACAGCTAGAAGTAGGTCCTTCAATTAACTGGGGAAGAAGCAATACACCTCATGCCGCTAATACGAGTTATTTTGCCGGCGATTTTCGGCTGGAGTACCTCATCACGCCCGACGGCCGGGTCCGTTTTTTTGCCTTTAGCCGCAGCAATTATAACGTATTGCTCAATCAAAACCTTACCCGCGCAGGCATAGGCATTTCTTACAGCCGCCGGTTCGACCGTTTGCACGAACTGTTCCGTACCAAGCAGGAAAAGAAAAGACTAGACTCCATCCGCAATGCGCGTTTTCAAAAATACCTGGAAGAAAACCAGGACGATCTGTTGCCCGGCTCCACTCCTGCCCATCCCGATTCAACCGCCATACCACCAAAGCATCCTGCCATAAAGGAAGATTAACCGGACTGGCTTAAAGCTGCGCTTTCCGCTTTGTCTTGTACGGGTCTTATCTCGCACGACAGGATGGCCCTCATTTTAAAGGGCGTTTTCGTAGTCCCCTCGTTTGGCATGCACCGACACAAAAATTTTATTTATCAAAAAGATTCGTTACATTTGTATAAGCACTTATATAATTTAAACATGCAATTTTACCAGGATCTAGGATTTCTCATACTTGGCAGCAGGTTGCGACGACTGAGCGAATATTATCTGGCAGAAGTCAATAAGGTTTATAATGAAAAAGATATCCCTTTTGACGCAAGCTGGTTTCCCGTATTCTATGTTTTGGCGAGGGAAAAAACCATCAGCCTTAAGGCCATTGCCGCCGAATTGATGGTTTCACATTCGGCTGTCAGCCAATTGATAAAAAGTTTAAAAGCAAAAGGCCTGGTATCTACTATCCCATCAAAAACAGATAAACGTCATCAAATGGTTACCTTAAGCAAGCGCGGAAGCGATATGTTAGCGCAGCTGAAGCCTGTTTGGGAGGAAATTACGGGAAGCTTCGCCTGCATCTGCGCAGCGGAAAAAGAGGCTGCATCTCTACTGCCTGCTCTTCTGGCATTGGAAAATTATTTCAAAGAAAAATCCCTTTCAGAAACGATCTTAAAAGACACCCAATAATGGAATTCAACTATGGCATAGACCTGCTGACTGTAAATAAAGCCATAGGCCTGGCCCAGGGCCAGTCAAAAGGCACCATCACGGCAAAAGCGTTTGAAAAGATTGAACGCAGCCACGCCTATGTCCAAGAAATTGTGGCGGCGCAAGAAGTGGTATATGGCATCAATACAGGTTTTGGGCCGCTTTGTGACACCCTTATCACCCGCGAAGAGACCTCCCGTCTGCAACACAACCTCCTGAAAAGTCATTCGGTGGGAATAGGAAACCTCATTGACCCCATCTACGCAAAACTTATGTTAATCCTAAAATTACATGCGCTGTGCCAGGGATATTCCGGCATCAGCAAGTCCGTTGTTGTACGCATTTTATGGATGATAAACCATGACGTTCTACCCTGTGTACCGGAACAGGGATCAGCAGGCGCGTCTGGGGACCTTGCCCCGTTAGCTCATTTGTTTTTACCGCTGATCGGCCTGGGAGAAGTTTTTTATGCCGGTAATAAAATAGACGCTTCATCTGTTTTATCTGACAATGGCTTGTCGCCTTTAACGCTTGGGCCAAAAGAAGGGCTGGCATTAATCAATGGCACCCAGTTTATTGCCGCTCATACTGTATGGGCTTTGTATCGGATGAAAAACGCCTTAGACGCCGCTGATATTATCGGCGCCCTTTCCCTGGAGGGATTGATGGGTTCCTCCAAGCCTTTTGATAAACGCCTCCATGATATCAGGCCTTTCAAAGGCAATCAGCAGGTAGCACATCGACTAACGGTTTTATTAAAACATTCCGAAATCCACGACGCCCATATGGACTGTAACCGGGTGCAGGACCCTTACTCGCTTCGCTGTATGCCACAAGTACACGGAGCCGCTCGCACCGCATGGAGGCATTTAAAAGAACTGACCGAAATTGAAATAAATGCGGTTACCGATAATCCTATTATTCTGGGTTCCTTCGATACCATCAGTGGTGGAAACTTTCATGGCGAGCCGCTGGCTATCCCATTGGATTACGCTACCGTAGCAGCATCGGAACTGGGTAGTATCTCCGAAAGGAGAAGTTATTTAATTATTGAAGGACGTTATGGCTTACCCAAGCTCCTGATTGAAAATGCCGGACTCAATTCCGGTTTTATGATACCGCAATATGCGGCTGCGGCATTGGTATCGGAAAATAAAACACTTTGCTTTCCGGCAAGCGCCGACAGCATCCCTACATCTCTCGGACAGGAAGACCATGTTTCCATGGGCTCGATCAGCAGCCGGAAGATCAACCAGATCATCGGTAATGTGGAAAACATATTGGCTATTGAACTGCTTTATGCCGCGCAAGCCATAGACTTTAGGAGACCCTTAAGATCTTCCGCCATATTGGAAACAATACACGCATTAGTAAGAGGCGAGGTTTCATTTGCCAAAGAAGACCGGGTATTTTCCAAGGATATCCATAGGCTAAAGGAAATGATCGCAAATGGCTTGTTGGTGAAAACGGCTAACGATTATGCGAAAGAAAATAACATCAGGCTGAAAATGTAACGTCCGATTATATTTGCCGGCAACGCATTTTTATTTTTTGTCAGCCTATGACCGACCATGGCGTGCATCATAGGCCTTATAGATTAAAAGACCCTTTCGTTTCATTCACTGACAATCTGCCGTTCATGGCCGAGATTTAATAAAATTGCAAACTAAAGCAATATGGATTACAAAACATTTTTAGAGAAATACGCCGTACACCCTCATTATTTTGCACCGCAGGGCAATGAGCTACACGCCAAAAGCTGGCAAACGGAAGCGCCTTTGCGGATGCTTTTAAACAACTTAAACGAAGAGGTAGCAGAAAATCCGAATGAGTTAGTTGTTTATGGCGGAATCGGACAAGCTGCACGTGACAAGCAGGCTTTGCATAAAATTATTGAGATACTACTTGAGCTCGATGAGCAGCATTCCCTGTTAGTGCAGTCCGGTAAACCGGTCGGCGTGGTACGCTCTCATGCTGAGGCGCCACGTGTGTTAATTGCCAACAGCAACCTTGTGCCCAAATGGGCTACCTGGGAACATTTTAATGCGCTCAAAGAAAGCGGACTTATGATGTTTGGCCAAATGACTGCCGGCAGTTGGATTTACATCGGCACACAAGGTATTTTGCAAGGCACTTTTGAAACCTTTGCTGCCTGTGGGAAAAAACATTTTAATGGCGTGCTTAACGGAAAACTAATTGTGTCAGCCGGACTAGGCGGAATGGGAGGTGCCCAGCCGCTTGCAGCTACCATGAATGCTGCGGTATTTTTAGGGGCTGATGTAGATAAGGAACGTATAAAAAAACGATGCACCACAAAATACCTCGACCGGATGACCTCCGATTATGAAGAAGCAAAACGTTGGATACTGGAGGCTCTGGAACACAAAACATCTTTGTCAGTAGGGCTGGTAAGTGACGCGGGCGACCTGTTGCAAAAATTACTGGATGATGGAATTACTCCTGATATATTAACCGACCAGACGTCGGCACACGATCCTTTGAACGGTTACATTCCGAATGGGTTGAGCCTTGCGAAGGCTACCCAATTACGTAAAGAAAATCGAGAAGAATACAAATCCCGTTCCTTAAAAAGCATGGCGCGCCATGTAGGACTCATGCTGCGACTAAAAGAGAAGGGGGCGGTTACCTTTGATTACGGCAATAACCTGAGGGCTTTTGCCCTTGAAGGCGGCGAAAAGAATGCTTTCGCCTATCCGGGCTTTACACCGGCCTACATCCGCCCTTTGTTTTGTGAGGGAAAAGGCCCGTTCCGGTGGGTCGCTTTATCCGGCGACCCGGAAGATATTTATACTACCGACCAGGCCCTGATGGAAGCTTTTCCAGAAAACAAGCATTTGGTGCAATGGCTGCAGATGGCCAAAGAAAGGATAGCTTTCCAAGGACTGCCGGCGCGCATCTGCTGGCTGGGAATGGGGGAAAGAGAAAAAGCAGGCCTGCTGTTCAACGAGTTGGTAAGGAATGGAAAGGTAAAAGCACCTATAGTCATTGGTCGTGATCACCTGGATTGTGGTTCCGTAGCCTCTCCAAACAGGGAGACAGAAGCCATGAAAGACGGCAGTGATGCGGTCTCCGATTGGCCATTACTCAACCTCATGAGCAATACCTCAGGGGGAGCTACCTGGGTGTCTTTCCACCATGGCGGTGGCGTAGGCATGGGTTACGCTCAACACGCGGGAATGGTTATCTTAGCGGACGGTAGCAAACGTGCGGAGAACTGTTTGAAACGGGTGTTATTTAATGATCCCGCCATGGGTATTTTCCGACACAAAGACGCGGGCTATGAAAAAGCACAGCAATACATGGAGAAATTCAAATTAGGTATTTAATTTGCAGTTCGATTCAGAAAAGTATATAAACAGCAGCAAATGTTTAACAGACGCTTGGTATTGGCGATTGCAGCCTAAACGTTAAATAACCAACCTAGCCATCCGCGATATAACACCATAAAACTCTTTATCTGTCATGCAACTCATCGGCCCTTTCTCTCAGGTATTAACAATGGACGGCCTCCCTTACAAAGGAGGTATTCCGGATGAAGCTTTAGAAATCATTCCCCATGCCGGGATATTGGTAAATAACGGCATAGTGATGGCCATCGGATCAATGGAAACGCTAATGCAACAATGTCCCCGTGCCGAGATGAAATGGCAGGAAGAACCCCAGGTTCTACTGCCGGGCTTTATTGATGCACACACCCACATTTGTTTTGCCGGAAGCCGGGTCAGGGATTTCGCCATGCGCAACGCGGGAAAATCCTATTTAGACATCGCGCGGGCAGGTGGCGGCATCCAGGACACCGTTCAACAAACCAGAAACGCGACGCAAGAAGAACTGGAAGCCCTCATGACAGCAAGAGTTCGTCGGATGATCCACTCGGGGATAACCACGATAGAAGCCAAAAGCGGCTATGGTCTGAGTACAGAAGAAGAGCTTAAGATATTAAGAGTGATCCGGGCCGTCAATGACACCGAAAACGCAGATGTCATTGCTACCTGTCTTGCTGCACACATGAAACCGGCGGACTTTCCCGCCAACGAAGAAACCTATCTGGCGAATATCGCGGAAAATCTTTTCCGGTATATTAAACGTGAAGATTTAACCAACCGAATAGATATTTTTGTAGAAGAAACGGCCTTCTCTCCTGTTTTGGCTAGTCCTTTTTTGCAACAAGCTAATGCATTGGGGTTTGATTGTACGGTGCATGCCGATCAGTTCACTACGGGTGGTTCAGCGGTAGCAGTGGATTGCGGCGCTGTTTCCGCCGACCACCTTGATGCAAGTACAGATAAAGAAATTGAATTACTGGCAAAATCAGATACCGTTGCGACCGTACTGCCGGGTGCTTCACTGGGTCTGGGCACGCCCTTTGCGCCCGCGCGAAAGCTCTTAGATGCCGGATGCTGCCTGGCTATTGCCAGCGATTGGAATCCGGGGTCCGCCCCTATGGGAGACCTGCTGATCCAAGCCTCAATCATCAGCACCTATGAAAAACTGACGGCAGCGGAATGTCTCGCCGCCCTGACTTACAGGGCAGCCAAAGCTTTAAAGTTAAACAACAAAGGAAAAATCAAACGAGGAATCCCTGCGGACATGCAGTCCTATCCTGTCGCCGACTACAGAGAAATCTTATATTTTCAGGGTACTTTAAAACCAAATAAAGTGTGGAAAAACGGAAAGTTGATATGAACGACAGCTATTATCAAACACCGGAACAAAGCTGGTGGACCGGCAGAATGGACGGGACAGCTCCGCAACAAAAACGCTGGTGGCAGACCGTGAAGTTAACGACACCGGATGCCCTTCCCACGGATTTGAGGAATGCTTTTGTATTGCTTGGCTTTGCTTGTGATGAGGGAGTAAAAAGAAACCTGGGAAGAGCTGGCGCGGTAGAAGGGCCGGCAGTGATTCGGGGAGCCTGTCAGAGCCTTCCGGATTATTTTTCACCTAGTCAACAGCTCTACGACGCCGGAAATTTCTTATGTCCTAATCAAAACCTGGAAGAAGCACAGGCACAGCTCTCATCCGCGGTGTCCAAGATTTTAAGAAATAACGGATTTCCCGTTTTGTTGGGGGGCGGACATGAAATACTGTACGCCCATTACCGCGGGGTTCGCAAATACTTTCCAAACAAAAAAATTGGCATCGTCAATTTCGATGCGCACTTTGATCTCAGGCAGCCGGATAACCGGGGTGCCTCCTCAGGGACCGGTTTCTATCAGGTAGCAGAAGATTGCAGGGCAAATCACCATGAATTTTCCTACCTGGCTTTGGGCATCCAGCAATCCGGCAATACACGGGAATTGTTTAATTCCGCCCATCGATTAAAGGTGCAATACACCTTAGCCGAGGAGCTGAACTGGTTTTCACAGAAAAAAATTCAAGAGGCGCTTCAATCCTTCCTTAAAAAGACAGATCTTGTATGTCTGACCATCGATATGGACGTTTTTTCCGCTTCCATCGCGCCCGGTGTAAGTGCCCCGACGGCAGGCGGAATTCTTTATGATACTGTTTTCCGGGACATAATGCAGCTACTGACATCGAGTAAAAAGCTTATCTCCCTGGATATCGCAGAGGTTAACCCGGCTTATGACATAGACGGGCATACGGCAAAGCTGGCCGCACAAATCCTTTTTCAGGTGATAGGCCTTTCGTAAAACAGCCTTCTGCCCAAACAATTGCTTGCTTTTTGGTGTTAAAATACGCAATAAGCCTAAAATCATTGCCGTTTATTAAAAAAACCGACTATATGCAGCCTACTTTGGAAAAAACAAAAGACAATAAAGGGCTTAAAAACGACTTACTCAGCGCCTACCAGGCGGTTCGTCGGCATTCAAGGGAAATATGTGCGCCGCTGAAAACCGAAGATTACGTTGTTCAGCCTATTGTAGATGTAAGTCCGCCCAAATGGCACCTGGCACACACGACCTGGTTTTTTGAAATGTTTATCTTAAATGATTTTGCCAGCGGGTATAAGGCATTCGACCCGGAATATGGTTATTTATTCAACAGCTATTACGAACATTTTGGCGAAAGGGTCCTGCGTGTAAACCGGGGCAATATGACACGCCCCACCGTCGAAGAGATTTATGCATACAGAGCCCATGTTGACGATGCCATGGAAAAACTGTTGCAGCAGGATGACCTGCCCGAAAGCTGCAGAGACTTTACAATCTTAGGACTTAATCACGAGCAGCAACACCAGGAATTATTGTTGTCTGATATAAAATACATTCTGGGAAACAACCCGTTATTCCCCCCATACGACGAGGGCAGCCGCGCAGAAAGCGTAAATAAGTGGGCGCCTGAATACAGAAAAGTACCTGAAGGCGTCTATAAAATTGGATTCTCGGGGGATGGATTTTGTTATGATAATGAGCTCCGAAGACACAAGGTATTCCTTCAGGAATATGCGCTTTCAGACCAGTTGGTTACCAACCAAGCTTTTCTGGAGTTTATGGCAGATGGCGGCTACGAAGATTTTCGTTACTGGCATGCCGACGGATGGGCATGGGTAAAGGAACAACAAATAAACGCGCCCATGTATTGGCACAAAATAAACGGACAATGGTTTGTTTATACCCTAAATGGCCTGACTCCGCTACAACCGGAGACACCCGTTTGTCATGTCAGCTACTATGAAGCCGCTGCTTACGCTTCCTGGTGCGGGAAACGGCTTCCTACCGAATTTGAATGGGAAGCGGCGCAACATCTTTTTGAATGGGGACAACGTTGGGAATGGACGGAAAGCGCGTACCTGCCCTATCCCGGATTCAAAAAGGCTCCCGGCGCAGCAGGAGAATACAACGGCAAATTCATGGTCAATCAAAAAGTACTCCGCGGCGCATCCGTGGCCACACCTCTAGGCCACAGCAGACCGACCTACCGAAACTTTTTTCAACCCCACTTAAGGTGGCAATTTACCGGTATCCGGTTGGCACAATAACGGTTAAATAAAAGATATGGTGCACGACAAAAACCAGACAGATGACCAACTACAAGTCACCTTCCAACAGGAAAATAATCTTAAACCAACCCACACCTTCGCCGAGGATGTTCGGAACGGTTTAACCGCATGTCCCAAACATTTATCTTCCAAATACTTTTATAATGAAAAAGGAAATGAATTGTTTCAAAGGATTATGCATTCCGGAGAGTATTATTTAACTGATTGTGAAAAAGAAATATTTGAAACACAATCAGAAAAGATCATCGCGGCAATACTGACATATTTGCCCCGGTTTGACATCGTTGAACTTGGTCCCGGCGACTGTTATAAATCTATTCACTTATTAAAAGACATCCAACACCGCCAACGGTCTTCTGCTTATTATCCGGTCGATATTTCCGCTGATGTAATAGAACAACTGGCTAAAGCCCTCCCTTCACAGTTGCAGGGTTTGCAAATAAATGGCCTGACCGGTGAATACATCGATATGTTGAAAAAAGTCAATCGATCATCAACCAACAACAAACTGGTGCTTTTCCTAGGTTCCAGTATTGGAAATATTTCACCAGGCGAAGACATACGCTTTTTTAAGGCCATCCGCCAGCAATTAAAAGAACATGATCTTCTGCTCACCGGTTTTGATTTACAAAAGAACCCGAAAACTATTTTAGCCGCATACAATGACAAACAGGGATTCACCCGTGCTTTCAACTTAAATCTGTTGCAACGCATTAACCAGGAGTTACACGCTCACTTTAACCTGAATCATTTTGATCATTATCCCACATATGATCCCGAAACCGGTAGCTGTAAAAGTTATTTGATCAGCCTGAAAAAACAAGAAGTATATATTGAAGCGCTTTCCTTGACGGTGACATTTCAAAAAGATGAGCCTGTCCTTATGGAAAGATCTCAAAAATACACGTTGGGCCAAATAGGTTGGTTTGCCAAACAAACCGGCTTTATGCCGGTTCATAATTTTATGGATTCCAAAGGGTGGTTTACTGATGCTTTATGGCGGGCGGTCCCCTAAACCACGCCGCTTATTTCACCTTGAACCACAACGGTTCGTTGTCGTCCAAGTCGCCGTTGTAATTGATGCAAAGCTCCTCACCTGCTTTAATATCCCGTAACGTCATTACACTCATGGTATCCTGTTCAAAATCCATTTCATTCTCACAATTGGGCTTATATGAATGGTTATAAACCGAACAGTAACCCAGTGCAATGCATCCTTTAACCTGTCGTTCTCCCCATAAAAAAGTATAATCCCTGAGGATGGTGTCATCCGCCAGGTCCGATTCCTTTTTAGATAAAACGATTACGGGGGATACTTCTACAACTGTTCCCTTAGGTATAGGTTCTTTTGTAAAAACACCATTTCCTTTTCCTTTAACCGCTTTAACGTAAAGGCATGATCTGATCTCCATTGATTGAAAATTAAATTAGGGGTTACAAACAAACGGCAAAGATAATAAATAAATTGTTCCTTTTATCAGGATGCAGTAAATTGCAGCCTCGTTTAGGTATTATTAATATTTTTAGAAATGGACAATGGAAAACCAGGCCCTGAAAGAACAGTTCCAGGGCGAAGTTGCGACCCTGGACGATGCCGCATTGCAAGCCCTGCTGGATGATCAACTGATCATGGACGTCGCCGAGCTCATTGAAGAGTATCCGGATGAGGACGTTAATATCATTAACCACCTGTCTATACAACGAGCAGTAAGCGTCTTTAAAATTCTAGATTTTTCCCTCCAGGAAAAACTAATCGAAAAGCTTCCCAGAAATAAAGTTGGCCAAATCATCAATGAACTCCCCCCCGATGATCGAACTTCCCTCTTTGAAGAGTTACCCGGAAATATAGTCAAAGAATTACTCAAGCTTCTCAGTTTTGATGAACTGAAGATAACACTCCGTCTGCTGGGTTATCCCGAAGATAGTGTCGGGCGCCGCATGACGCCCGATTACCTGGACGTAAAAGAGGAATGGACGGTACAGGAAGGGCTGGATCATATTCGTGCGTTTGGGAAAGATAGCGAGACCATAGATGTAGTCTATGTGATCGATAAAAACGGAAAGCTGGTGGATGATCTGCGTATCCGTGAATTTTTGCTGGTAGACCCGGAGGTAAAAATCACCGACCTGACCGATGGCCGCTACACTTCTTTAAGTGTAACGGATACCCAGGAGGAAGCACTGGTCATTTTTCGAAAAGAAAATCGGGTGGCCTTGCCGGTCATTGATGAGCATCATACATTACTGGGTATCGTTACCATTGATGATATGCTGGATGTGGCAGGTGAAGAATATACCGAAGATCTGCAAAAGATGGGCGGATCCGAGGTACTCGATGAACCTTACCTGGATATCAACTTATTTAAGCTATTTAGAAAGCGGGGAGGCGTACTGGTTATCCTTTTTATCGGGGAGATGCTCACTGCTACCGCTATGCAACATTATCAAGACGCGGGTATCTTTATCAACTTCGCGGACCTGATCTTGTTTATTCCGCTGATCCTTTCCTGTGGGGGCAATAGCGGATCTCAAGCTACTACACTCATTGTCCAGGCTATTGCGCTGGGGGAAGTAACCCTTAAAGACTGGTGGCAAATCATGAAGCGGGAATTTATTTCAGGCCTGCTACTGGGAACCCTTCTGGGTGTTATCGGTTTCGTGCGGATCACCATCTGGCAATTAGCCGGTATCTATGACTACGGCCCACATTGGATATTGATGGCTTTTACGATCTTTTTCGCGCTAATCGGCGTCATTCTCTGGGGAAGTATGATGGGCTCAATGTTGCCTATCATCTTAAAAAGACTGAAGATAGATCCGGCAACTTCATCGGCGCCTTTTGTAGCTACCATCGTAGATGTAACCGGTATCATCATCTATCTGTCAGTAGCCATCATCGTCCTCGGAAACTTGCTTTTTTAAACACATCAGTCCTTTGATGCTGTATCGGGCACCGGTCTTGGGGCCCTGCCAAAAGTCTTTCGGGTAACTACCGCTTTACCGTGATCATTTATAAGGATATAAATGACATTAAATTGATGTTTATGGCTTATTTGATCAAAGGAATCAACGCCTAATTTTTTTACTAATGCATTTATCTCTTCCGGTGGAGAAACAATAAGGATGTGCCTTCCAAAATCCTCATTCTGCCGGAGCAATGCAAATACATTATCCGCTACGGAATCAATGTCATATTCAATCGCGTCATTTTCCTGCAGCGCCTGCAAAGAATCAACGGTTTCAATGGCGCGGGAAAAAGCGCTTCGGTATATTCTGTGGATATTTGAATCTTTCAAAAACCGCATTAAATCCCCGGCACGCAGCCGTCCATACCAATTGAGATGCCCATTGAAAGCATGGTAATGTTCAGCAGGTTGTATAAGATAAAATGTACTTGTCGTCTTATTAATATCCGAATGGTTGGTGCAGGCAGTCGTCAGCATAACACCGGTGCAAAACACAAAATACAATAAAAATTCTCGCTTCATAGGGTGAATTATTTTAACTTTACTCTTTGTAATTCAAATTTTTAGCTGTTATGAAAAAGTGTTTCTTCCTGCTGTTATTTTTCAGTTCGTTCTCTCTTTCCGCCCAACGACTCGCCCCACTAACCGTTGATAAGATCATGCGTGATCCCTCATGGATTGGCTTCTCTCCTTCTCAGCCTTTCTGGAGTCCGAATGGACAAAGGTTATATTTTTTTTGGAATCCCGACGAATCTCCGTCGGATTCCTTGTATTTTATAACCGTTCGCGGCACGAAGCCCCAAAAGACGACTTCTTCTCAAAGGCAACTCGCCCTCGCGGAGCGATCAGGTGTTTTCAATGCGGATCGTAATAAAATTGTTTTTCAGCAGAATAATTCACTTAAAGTGCTGGATATCCCCTCGGGACATTTAAAAACGCTACTTCAAACATCCAAGAACATCACCTACCCGCATTTCAGCTTTCATGATATGAAAGTCATCTTCCGGATGGAAGATAACCTGTATGCCTGTAGCCTTTCTTCAGGAAGTATCACCCAATTAACCAATTTCAAAGACGGTCGTAAACCGGGAAAAGAAAGCCATAATCGGCAGGAAGAATTTCTAAGGACAGATGCATTGGAAAATTCGCTTATACTCCGGCGGCGTAAAGCAAAAGCGGAAGTTGAGAAAAAGGCAAAAAGACGGGCGCCCAAAATGGCTTTCCCCAAGCCTGTTTATATAGAGCATAAAAGCCTTCAAAACTTGCTCATTAGTCCCGACGGACGTTTTGTAACGTATACTTTAGTTGACAGATCCAAAAATGTAAAATATACGGAAGTACCTAACTATGTAACGCGCTCCGGCTACACAGAGAGTATTCCATC
This sequence comes from uncultured Chitinophagaceae bacterium, assembly GCA_964467635.1. Classification (GTDB taxonomy): domain Bacteria; phylum Bacteroidota; class Bacteroidia; order Chitinophagales; family Chitinophagaceae; genus FW021-bin31. Next base: position 17,293 of record CAYXRN010000041.1, read on the forward strand.
CCGGCCTACCGTAGGCTATCCTCGCGAGAGCACTGCTTTTTATATTTATGACCGGAAAAGAGATTCCTCGTACCGGCTTTCCATAAAACAAATTCCGGGAATCCGGTATATTCCGTCTTTTTATAAAAACTATCCCGACGTATATGATTCGCTAAAAGAAGACCAGCCGCTGAGAAAGGTAGTCGTTAACGGCCCGTTATGGAACAAATCAGGTACGAAAGCCTTAGTTGTCGTTCGTTCACTGGATCATAAAGACCGGTGGATCATGTTACTGAATGCACAAGAAGCGCAACTGAAATTGTTAACCCGGCAGCATGACAGCGCGTGGATCGGAGGACCGGGCATTGGGTATACCTACAGCATGGGAAGTATGGGCTGGGTAAATGAAAATACATACTGGTTCCAATCAGAAAAAACCGGTTATTCACATCTCTATCTTCAAAACGTGGTTACGCGGAAAATAACCCCATTAACCCAGGGAAAATACGAAGTACAGAAAGCAGTAATCTCTCCTGATAAGAAATGGCTATACATCACCACCAATCAGGTAGCACCAGGACAAACACAGTTTTATCAATTAAACCTGAAAACAAAAGAACAATCCCGCATCACCCAAATGATGGGAGGAAATGAAGTAACCGTATCTCCGGACGGACGATATCTGGCGATTCTGCATTCTACCGCTATCCACCCCTGGGAATTGTATACGCAGCCTAACAAAGCCGGCACGTCAGCTCAACAGATTACTGATAAAGCCGAGAGTAGGGAATATAAGTCCTACCCCTGGCAAAAACCGGAGATCATCACTTTCACGGACAGGGACGGATTTTCCGTTTACGCAAGTGTTTATCAGCCAAGGCAACCGGCGAAAACCAGGCCTGGTGTCATCTTTGTCCATGGCGCAGGGTATTTGCAGGATGTTAAACATTATTGGAGTTATTATTTCCGGGAACATTTGTTTATCAACCTGCTTACCGCACAAGGTTACACCGTAATGGACATAGACTACCGCGGCAGCGCCGGTTATGGTCGTGACTGGCGCACGGCCATTTACCGGCACATGGGGGGTAACGACCTGGAAGACATAGTTGACGGCGCCCGTTATATGATAGACAGTCTGGGCGTCAATCGGAAGCGCATTGGTTTGTGGGGCGGTTCTTACGGTGGCTTTTTAACTTTAATGGCTTTGTTTAAAACGGATATTTTCGCGTGCGGGGCGGCATTGCGTTCCGTAACGGATTGGGCGCATTATAACGATGGCTACACTTCCAATATCCTAAACCTTCCTCAAGACGACAGTATAGCGTACGTTCGCAGCTCCCCCATTTATTTCGCCAAAGGTCTACAAGGACATTTATTGATGTGTCACGGAATGATAGACACCAATGTACATTTCCAGGATATTGTCCGCCTGACCCAAAAACTCATAGAATTAAAAAAAGATCATTGGGAACTGGCTGTTTATCCCTTGGAAAGTCATGCCTTTAAGGAGCCTGAAAGCTGGCGAGACGAATACACACGGATTTATCAACTGTTTGAAACACATCTGAAATAAGCAAGCTGAACATTCTGCCAGATGGTGTTGTTCATTAAAAGAATACGCGTTATCGTAAAGACGGTTGCTTTTTATGAACCTTAAGCCAAAAAAAGAACTTACAGATGCTGAAGTTAAAAGGGGATTAGATCTGGTAATTGGAGACGGACTTGCTTCTGAAGCCATGACTGTTTTTACCAGTGGCGCTTTCCTGGTTGCTCTGGCACTGATTCTGGGGGCTAACAATCTTCAAATAGGTTTTTTGGCTGCCCTCCCAACTGTGGTCCAACTTTTCCAGTTGGTATCAATATGGTTAGTACACAAATACAACAACAGACGAGCAATAGCTGTTCTCTGCAGTTTTTTGGCACGTGCTCCGCTCCTATTAATAGGTACGCTCCTTCTGCTGTTCTCCTTTTCGGTTACTATAGAAGTTCTTATTTTTCTTCTTTTTTTTTATTACTTATTTGGGTCGATCGCCGGGCCAAGCTGGAACTCATGGATGAAGGACCTGGTGCCCGAAAAATCATTAGGTTCTTATTTTTCACGTCGTAGCAGGTTCAATCAGATGCTTAACGTCGCATTAAGTATACTAACCGCACTTACGCTGGATTATATCAAAAATAACCAGCCGGATTTTCAGCTGTATGCTTACGCCGGAATGTTTACTTTAGCCGGCATCATTGGCCTCAGTGGCGCAATCATTCTCTCGCGCGCACCTGAGCCGGAAGCTGCTCCCTTACGTGATAATGTGTTCAAGTTGATCAGGCGGCCCTTAAAGGACCGTAACTTTCGAAAATTATTAATTTTCAATTCCGCATGGACCTTTGCCATTAACATAGGTACCCCTTTTTTCACTGTTTTCCTGTTAAAACAAATGCGGTTCTCTTTATCTTACATTATAATATTAGGCATTATCAGCCAAATCAGCAGTATTTTCACCATCCGCTTATGGGGAACTTTTACCGACCGGTACAGCAATAAAACGATTATAGCTATTTGTGCACCTCTTTATATATGGTGTTTTGTCGCCTGGTGCTTTGTCGGACTTTATGTCCATCAGTATATCAATATCATCTTGCTCGTATTGATTTACATTTTTATGGGAATCTCTACGGCGGGCATTAATTTGTCGCTTACAAATATCGGTTTAAAGCTGGCCCCTAAAGCTGAATCTATTGTCTACTTATCTGCTAAAAACATTATAGCCTCCCTGTTTTCTTCCTTTGCACCACTAATTGGCGGGCTTCTGGCGGACTACTTCAGCAACAGGCATTTGAATATTGATATCGAGTGGGGCGGGCCAAGGCTGACACGGACTATTCATTTAGCCAGGCTCGAAGGCTGGACCTTTTTATTCCTTATCACAGCACTGCTGGCCTTTTTCACCCTTCAGCTGCTGATGCAAGTAAAAGAATCCGGAGAAGTCAACAAAGAGGATGTACGCAGGATATTACAAAAACACATCAGGGGCTCGTTTCGTGACTATTTCTTAATCGGTCAACTGATCGGCTGGCGGGAATACCTTTGGAAAAGAATCGGGAAAAAATGGCTGGGCTAATCGTCTTTTATTTATTTTTTGATTTCAAAAGTCGTTACTACCGGTAAATGGTCGGACCATTTAACACCACTAAGCGCTTTTTGCCGAAGCGGATTCAGCAAACTGTTTCCTTTGTAAAAAATAAAATCTATCTTTTCCCTGGGATTATCATAAGGGATGGTCGGGTCACAGGCTGTCATACAACTTCGTTGAAGGACCGAAGATAATTTGTTAATGGTTTCGCTGCCCGGGGAAGCATTATAGTCGCCCCCTATAATCAATGGAACCGATAGCTTATTGATAACGTTAATAATACTATCTGCCTGCAACAGGCGTGTATTTTTAGACAATCCAAGATGGGTAGAGGCGAAATAAAGAGGCTGGTTTGCAGGTAATTGAACTTTAACCATACAAAGTCCCCTGGTTTCTTCATTGGTACCCGACTCTTTTGGTAATAGATAGCCTAAGGAATCTTCTATGGGAAACCTAGAGAGCACCGCTATGCCATATGCTCCACCTTCGTAATCAAGGGTCTTGACAAAAAAGGATTGCATATGCGTTAACCGGGCAAGTTCTTTTGCTTCATCCAAAGCCGCACCCGAACGGTGGGTATGCACATCAATTTCTTGTAAGGCCACCAAATCCGGGGCAACCCGATTGATCACACCAGCTATGCTGTCCATACGAATGATCCCCTCTCCGCTTTCCGGCGGATTCCCATGATGAATATTGTACGTCATTACCACCAGCGTATCCACCGAGCCGTTACCACGGGAAGCGTTGCCGTTGCATCCTGCAATAAAAAACAAAGTAATGAGCGATAACGTAAGCAACCAATGATAGCGTTTCATTCTGTATTTTTAAGTATTTATCAATCCAAGCATCCGGTCACGAGACTTATTAAATATTTTCTGGCCGTTTCGCTTTCCTTTCCTTAGCGCTTTTCGTTGTTCTTCGGGGAGTTCCAGGATATCTTTACACGCAGCACTACAACAACCATTATATTGCTCCCGGCATTCTTCGCACTGTATAAATAAAAGATGGCAGCCTTCGTTTCTGCAATTGACATGTGAATCACAAGGCTTTCCACATTGGTGACAATGGCTGATGATCTCTTCGGAGACTCTTTCTCCCAAGCGTTCGTCAAACACAAAATTCTTCCCATGAAATTTCAGGGGCAGATTTTGCTCCCTGGCTTTGTGTACATAATTAATAATTCCTCCTTCCAGGTGGAAAACATTTTTAAATCCATTGTGTTTCATCCAGGCACTGGCTTTCTCACACCGGATGCCGCCAGTGCAATACATGACAATATTTTTATCCTTTTTATCCTTCAGCATTTCCACTGCCATGGGCAATTGCTCCCGAAAAGTATCCGATGGCACCTCTATGGCACGCTCGAAATGACCCACTTCGTATTCATAATGATTGCGCATATCCACAATGATCGTTTCGGGGTCGTCAGCCAGTTCATTGAACTTTTGCGCATTCACATAACGGCCCCTTTTAGCTACGCTGAAATGCGGATCATTAAGCCCGTCAGCTACGATCTTCTCACGCACCTTTATCTTTAACACCCAAAACGACTTGCCGTTATCAACAGCGATATTCAATCGGACATGCTCCAGAAAAGAAAAAGTATTCAGGTAATCCCTGAATGCGTCTAAATTAAACTCAGGGACACTAACCTGTGCGTTAATTCCTTCGCCAGCTACGTAAATACGACCAAAAACCTTCAAATCAAACAGCCGTCCATAAAGTTCATCCCGAAAAGCCTGGGGATCTGCAATGGCTGCATACTGATAGAAAGAAATCGTAAGCCGGCTGAAGGTTTCCGCTTCCAATTGCCTCTTGAGTGTTTCTGCAGATATTTTATTGTGTAAAACCATCAATTGCTGCCTGTTGAATGTGGCAAAGATAAGCATTATCAAGGAATATGGACGCCCCTCACTTCTTCTTTGGTAAATAGACCGACTTCAGATAATAGGGCTCAAAATAGGCAGCATCAACAAATTGCTTCTGTTTAAAGGCTGCTTCTCCAAGTGTAACCAAATGAGCGGCATGGCTGCCGTATGATAGAAAAGTCCATGGATTGCCTTTCAGCAGCTTTTCCGCCTTGGGTTTTCCGGTGCCGGCGACAAGGACGTTCCGGTCTTTAAACTCAGACAGGAAATCCGCCTGTAGGATAAGCGGCTGCGGTGCTAAAATCTCATCAAGTCGACCATCAAACAGGGCGGTAAAAACCTCCATCCTTCTGGCGTCAATCATAGGACAAAGCAACGCATCGCTATGTTCACCTATCAGCCGGCTCATTCCACTGGCCATCGCCTTCAGGGTAGAAATCGCTATCAGCGGAATATTCCAGGCATAGCAAAGGCCTTTAGCTGTTGAAGCGGCTACCCGAAGTCCCGTATAGGAGCCGGGACCGCCACTAATGACAATTGCATCGAGTTGGGCGGGGGTCACCTCAGTTTCCAATAGCATTTCTTTGATAAAAGGAACAAGAACGGCTGCGTGGTCTTTTTGCTCACCACAGCCCCTTTCAGAAAGTATGCTCCCTTCTTGAGAAAGACAGACAGAGCCGGTGGAAGTAGCGGTTTCTATATTCAATAGTAAGGCCATCGCACTAAAAAAGGATAAAATGTGAGGCAAATATAATGGATACAGCGGTTTTTTAAATTTTAATTCTATTCCCATGAAGAATTATTGTCTTAAATTTATCGCAATTTTAAACAGACAACCAATTATGGAAAAACAAGTGATTAATACAAAAGACGCTCCAGCTCCCATCGGCCCTTATCAACAAGCTATTCTCGCAGGCAATACGCTTTACATTTCAGGACAAATTTCAATAGATACTCAGACGGATCTGTTGGTCCTAAATGACATACAGGCAGAGACCCATCAGGTCATGAAAAACCTGAAAGCCATTCTTTCTGCTGCAGGCATGGATTTTAGCCATGTGGTTAAAAGCAGCATTTTCGTTACGGATTTGAATGATTTTAGCGCTATTAATGAAGTATATGGTAAATATTTTAGCGGGGGGGAGTTTCCGGCCAGAGAAACCGTGCAGGTAGCTGCATTACCCAAGGCGGTTCATGTCGAAATTTCCATGATCGCGGCAAAGTGAACTACCCACCCACGCCAGAAAGGCGATGGGTTGGGCTTCGGGGGTCGTAGACTTACCTAATGGCAACGCCTCATC
>CAYXRN010000042.1:0-23519 GCA_964467635.1 uncultured Chitinophagaceae bacterium
AATCTTAAAATTACAGGGAATCGACTATGAATCAGCCGTTAGCAGTGGGCATTGATATTGGAGGTACCAATACCGTTTATGGAATTGTGGATCGACGAGGGAATATCCTAGAACAGGGATCTCTTAGCACCAGAGCGCACGATGACATTTCTGTTTATATTGATACGCTATACTGCCATGTTATGCCATTGATTGAAAAATCGGAAGGCGAGATTATTGGGATAGGGATAGGTGCCCCCAATGGGAATTACTATAATGGGACTATAGAGTTTGCGCCGAATCTGCCCTGGAAAGGAGTAATTCCATTAGCTCACATGGTACAGGAACAGTTCGGGCGAACTGTCCAGGTGACCAACGATGCCAATGCTGCCGCTGTGGGAGAGATGACGTTTGGAGCAGCCAAAGGGATAAAGGATTTTATCATGATTACCTTAGGCACCGGACTAGGCAGTGGAATTGTAATCAATGGACAACTGGTCTATGGCCATGATGGTTTTGCCGGGGAGCTGGGACACGTCATCGTGGAAAAAGAAGGACGCCATTGTGGCTGTGGCCGCTACGGCTGCCTGGAAACATATGTTTCAGCTACTGGTATTGTCCGTACCATGCTGGAATTGTTGCGTGAGAAAAAAACAGACAGTATACTGCGCACATTAAAACCTGACGAGCTGAGTTCAAAAGCCATTGTTGAAGCCGCTTCTGAAGGCGATCAGCTCGCTTTAAAAGCCGTAGATTTTACTGCCCGCATCTTAGGAGAGACGCTTGCCAATTATATTGCTTTCTCTGCTCCTGAAGCCATTATTTTATTTGGTGGACTGGCTCGTGCAGGTGATTTGCTTATCGAGCCAACAAAACGCTATATGAATGAAAATGTACTTCGCATCTGGAAGGACAAGGTACAATTGATCCGCTCCGAGTTAAATGAAAACGACGCAGCTATTCTGGGGGCCAGCGCCCTTGTTTGGGAAATGAAGTAATATTTTGGAGCTATATTTGATGCTATTGTTATAGAAAAAAATACAGCTATGCAATCACGTAGAAAATTTCTTCAATTAGCTACGCTCGGGGGCGGGGCATTTGCGGCCCGACCGAAAAATGTTTTGACGCGACCCTCACTACCTAAAAAACCTATTGTTATTTCTACCTGGAATTTTGGCTTAAAGGCAAATAGAAAAGCCTGGGAAGTTTTACAAGCGAAGGGCAGTGCACTGGATGCCGTCGAAGCGGGTGCTCGTGTTTGTGAAGCGGACCCTTCTATTCAGACTATTGGACTGGGTGGCTTTCCTGACCGCGATGGATTTGTTACACTGGACGCCTGTGTCATGGATGAAAATGGAAATGCGGGGTCTGTGGGTTGTATGCAGGATATTGTTCACGCGGTTTCAGTAGCAAGAAAAGTGATGGAAGATACGCCACATGTCATGCTTGTAGGCGAAGGCGCTACCCAGTTTGCCGTATCTAAGGGTTTTCAAAAAGAAAATTTACTAACGCCTGAATCAAAAAAAGCTTGGGAGGAATGGCTTAAGACGTCCAATTATCAGCCTCAAATAAATATTGAAAACAGCTCTGCTCCTACCCCTTCTACCCCTTCTACCGCTTTTAGCCCGCTGAGAATGCCCGGTAATAGGTACAACCATGATACCATCGGTATTTTGGCTATTGACCAAAACGGCCACCTTTCGGGAGCCTGTACTACCAGTGGATTGGCTTTTAAAATGCATGGTCGGGTAGGCGATTCCCCTATTATAGGCGCCGGCCTGTTTGTTGATGACGAAGTAGGCGCGGCTACAGCAACGGGCGTAGGCGAGGCTTGTATGCGTGTATGTGGAACGCATACCGTGGTCGAATATATGCGACAGGGATACAGTCCTGAGATAGCCTGTAAGAAAACAGTAGAAAGAGTTGTAAAACATGATCGTGTCTATGCGGAGGCCATTCAGCTCGGGTTTTTGGCGATTAATAAAAAGGGAGAAACAGGTGCCTATTGTTTGCAAAAAGGGTTCAATTACGCCGTTTATTCTGAGGATATTCCCAATAAATTATTTGATGGCAAACATTACTTTTGAGGCAGAGCCAGTGTTGTCTCTGTGACAAAAATATTTCATGGCTATTATTCTAGAGATCTGTGCTAATTCTTTAACCTCTGCACTAGCTGCACAAGAAGGCGGTGCAGACCGGGTGGAGCTTTGCGACAATATGGCTGAAGGTGGCACTACGCCTTCTTATGGAACGATATTAAAAGCACGGGAATTATTGCAACTACAGCTTTATCCCATCATTAGACCCAGAGGCGGTGATTTCCTATACAATGAGGAAGAATTAGCTATCATGCATGCCGATATACTAATGTGTAAAAAACTCGGATGTGACGGGGTAGTTATTGGTTTATTAACCACCGATGGAAGTATTGATATTGAGAAAACTATAAAACTAGTTAATGCGGCTTATCCACTTGGTGTAACCTTCCATAGGGCATTTGACCGTTGTTGTTCTCCTTTTCAGGGACTGGAAGATATAATAAATTGTGGGTGTGAACGCATTCTCACTTCAGGGCAACAACCTGCCGCTGTTGAGGGGGCGGGACTGCTGAAGCAATTAATAGATCAGGCAGCTGGCCGGATCATTATTATGCCCGGTTCAGGTATCCTTCCTGAAAACATCGGACAACTGGTTGAACAGACAAATGCTCAAGAATACCATTCTACTGCAAAGGCAGCTTTTCCGGGCAAAATGCAGTATGAAAACGAGCTCGCTGCAAAAGAGAACAATTCCATTACCGTGACAGACGCGAATATTGTCCGCGCTCTAAGAGCTCATGCTGAGCAAGCACAACAGTATGAAAATTAAAGTTTTTTGCAGAGGTCCACAATTGCATTCTGAACCGTTCCTTGGTATATTTGGTCAATTAGATAGCAAGACTGCTTGTTTGTCCTTCCGACACGGTGGCTCTTTAAGGCTGTTGATGCGGCTAAAGGCCGGTAAAACGGAAATTTGTTCGTCAATAGCCCTGAATATGGGGTCATTGGCCGACAATAATCTAATTGGCTTTGAAAACCGGGGAAGTATCTTAAAAGGTTGGATCTGATGTTTGCCCTTGGGCAGCTTTTAGTGTGTAGAAATCAAAACATTTTGAGGCTGCATTTGATTTCCGAAATAACGGAAACTCCCCTATTTTTGCAGCTATGGCATTATCAAAGAATTATATTCCTGCTGAAGTGGAAGATAAGTGGTATCAACACTGGCAGAGAAAAGGCTATTTTCATTCCGAACCGGATAACCGTGCTCCTTTTACGATTGTTATTCCTCCCCCCAATGTAACCGGTGTGCTACACATGGGTCATACTCTGAATGAGACCATTCAGGATATACTAATCAGGCGTGCCCGCATGAATGGTAAAAACGCCTGTTGGGTTCCCGGTTCCGATCATGCCTCCATTGCAACAGAAGCTAAGGTAGTAGCTATGCTGAAAGAAAAGGGCATTGATAAACATTCTCTGAGCAGGGCAGACTTTTTGAAGCACGCTTTTGAATGGAAAGAAAAATATGGCGGTATAATCTACCAGCAAATGAAGAAGCTTGGGTGTTCCTGTGATTGGGAACGGACCAACTTTACCATGGATGATCACTATTATAAAGCCGTGATAAAGATTTTTGTAGAGCTTTATCGTCAAGGATTAATCTACCGGGGGGCGCGTATGATCAACTGGGATCCAGAAGCCCTGACTGCGCTCAGTGATGAGGAAGTCGAATACAGGGAAGTGCAATCTAAGCTCTATTATATTCGATATCCATTGGAAGACAACAGTACTTTTATCACCATCGCCACGACCCGGCCTGAAACCATTCTTGGGGATACCGCTATTTGTGTAAACCCGGAGGATTCGCGGTATCAACATCTCCTTGGTAAAAAAGCAAAGGTTCCTTTGATAGAGCGTACCATTCCCATTATTGCGGATGATTATGTGGATAAGGAATTTGGTACAGGTTGTTTAAAAATTACGCCGGCTCACGATATCAACGACTACAATATTGGCCTGAGGCACAATCTGGAAATCATTGATGTTTTAAACCCGAACGGTACACTGAGTGAAGCGGCGCAGTTGTATGTAGGGGAAGATCGGTTTGTGGTTCGGAGAAAAATAATAGAAATTTTAAAAGAAAAAGAGTTCTTGGTCAAGGAGGAAGCCATCACAAATAAAAACGGTTTTTCCCAAAGAACCAATGTGGTTGTGGAGCCTCGTATTTCTACGCAGTGGTTCGTGAAAATGGATAAACTGGCGGAACCCGCATTAAAAGCAGTGGAAGACCAGGAAGTCAAACTCTATCCCGAAGGGCGCTTTACCAACACTTACCGCCATTGGCTAGAAAACATTAAAGACTGGTGTATTTCCCGCCAGCTGTGGTGGGGGCAGCGTATCCCGGCCTGGTATGATCAAGAGGGCAACATCTATGTAGCTGAAACAAAAGAAGATGCAGAGGAGCTGAAACAAAAGGCTGCCGGCAAGGGAAACCTTCGGCAGGATGAGGACGTGTTAGATACTTGGTTCTCTTCCTGGCTGTGGCCATTGGAAGTTTTCCATGGTGTTACCAACCCCGCTAATGAAGCGTTTAAATATTATTACCCGACCAATGTGTTGGTTACCGGACAAGATATTATTTTCTTTTGGGTAGCGCGTATGGTCATGGCAGGCTATGCATTTGAAGAGAAGAAACCCTTCGAGGATGTTTATTTTACCGGTATGGTACGGGATAGCCAGGGCCGGAAAATGAGCAAGTCATTGGGCAATTCCCCTGATCTTTTAGAGTTAATAGCAGAATTCGGAGCCGATGCTGTTCGCTTTGGAATAATGATTGCCGCTCCTGCGGGAAACGACCTTTTATTTGACGAAAAAGCCTTGCAGCAGGGCCGGAATTTCTGTAATAAAATGTGGAACGCCCTAAAACTAACCCAGTTGTGGGAAACAAAAGACGGAGATCTGAGTATTTCCGACAGCTTTGCTATGGGATGGTTTGAAAATAGACTGGCAGAAGTGCAAAAGGAGATTAATAATCATTTTGAGAATTATCGATTGAGTGAAGCCCTGAAACTGCTGTATTCTCTTATATGGAATGACTTCTGCAGCTGGTACCTGGAATGGGTTAAGCCATTACCCGGTCACGGGGTTGTTCCGGCCGTATATCGAAAAACACAACAATTTTTTGAACATTTGCTAGCCCTGTTGCATCCCTTCATGCCTTTCATTACCGAAGAAATTTTTCATCAGCTTCAGGAAAGAACCGAGGGGGAAGACTTGATCGTGCGCCAGACGCAACCATCCGGAGCAATAGACACCGGCGTGCTTGCAGCGGGAGAACTGGCGAGAAATGCCGTTACAGCCATCAGGGATACGCGTAATAAAAATAACATCAAAAATAAAGAAGCCATCTGTCTGCATATTCAAACCGGACAACCAAAAAGCTATGAACTGTTTGAAGATATTCTTATCAGGCAGATCAATGCGGAGGCTTTATCTTATACCGACAAGCCTGTATCGGGCAGTATCGCAGTGGTAGTGGGCAAAGATACCCTCTATATCGAGGCTCCCGAAAATATGGACCAGTCCGTTCAAAAGGAAAAATTATTAAAAGACTTGGCTCATCAGGAGAAATTCTTGATGGCTGTCAACAAAAAGTTGGGTAATGAACGGTTTATGCAAAATGCCAAACCAGAACTCGTAGCACGTGAACAGAAAAAACGCACGGATGCAGAAGCAAGAATAAGTGCTATTAAAGAGAGCTTGGAACGAATAGGATGATTTTGAATCCAGAAGATAATAGTAAAAGTCGCTTCGTAGCTTATCTTTTTTGCTTCTGAGCGTATTTTTTAAAAATGGCTAAATCCGCTATAACCGTGCCACAGGGCGGTAGAGAAGAAAGTAAACTCCAGGCTACTTCACGCTTCCTCCATTTCATCTGAAAACCTACCAAAAGCACCATCAAGACAAATCCGATAAACAGGAAACCGTGGATTCTGCCGATGAGGTTCATATAGGTAGTGACCTCCAAAAAGTATTTATAATACATTGCGATTAGTAAACCGATCCAGGACATGGCTTCCAGAATAGCCATAACGCGTAAGATTTTCAAGAGGGTTTGTGTATTCATAGGGCTGAAATAAGCCGCAAAAATAACAGAGCCCCTTTGAATAAAAACCTAGTGTTTTGTTAATTAATCTTTTAGCTTTTTATTTACCTTTTTTCTGTCAATATGCTCTGGCAAAAAGCACACGCTCTGTAGAGGGGCTTCCTGAATATACACACTTGCCATCTTCCTTTGGGTTGTTAAGCGGAATGCAGCGGATAGTTGCTTTAGTTAATTCTTTGATCTTTTGTTCCGTTTCTTCTGTACCATCCCAGTGTGCAGAAATAAAACCTCCTTTGTCATCCAATACCTTGTTGAACGTATCGAAGTCATCAACAGGCGTGATACGGGCGTCTCTAAATTTCTCCGCTTTTTTGTACATACCGGTTTGAATGGCATCCAGCAATTGCTTGATGTTTTCCGCTAGTCCTTCCATCGGGTAGCTTTCTTTGCCCTCTTGGTCGCGCCGGCTCACTTCTACCTGTTGGTTTTCCAGGTCCCGCGGGCCAATGGCCAGGCGTACCGGGACGCCTTTCTTTTCATGTTCGGCAAATTTCCATCCGGGACGAGTAGTGTCATCATCATCATAAATGGCGCGTATTCCGGCCGATTTAAATGCCGTCAGCCATTCTCTCGCTTTTTTGCTGATGGCCTGTTTTTGCTCGGGTTTTTTATAAATGGGAACAACAACCACCTGTACGGGCGCAATTTTAGGCGGAAGGACCAGTCCTTTGTCATCGCTATGAGCCATAACCAAGGCGCCAATAAGACGGGTGGAAACCCCCCAGGATGTAGCCCAAACATATTCAAGTTTATTCTTTTTACTAAGAAATTGCACCTCAAATGCTTTGGCAAAGTTCTGTCCTAAAAAATGAGATGTACCGGCCTGGAGTGCTTTCCCATCCTGCATAAGTGCCTCAATGCAGTAGGTGTCTATGGCGCCTGCAAAACGCTCGGAGGGAGATTTTACCCCCCGAATAACCGGAAGTGCCATATAGTTTTCTGCAAAGTCGGCATACACTTCCAGCATTTGTTGCGCCTCTTCTATGGCTTCCTGAGCTGTAGTATGGGCTGTATGCCCTTCTTGCCACAAAAATTCAGCGGTACGTAAAAACAAGCGAGTGCGCATCTCCCAGCGGACGACATTGGCCCACTGGTTGATTTTCAACGGCAGATCTCTGTATGATTTGATCCAGTTTTTATAAGCGTCCCAGATGATCGTTTCTGAGGTAGGCCGGATAATGAGCTCCTCTTCCAGCCTGGCATCGGGGTCAACCACCAAGGTTTTGCTTTCCGGATCGTTTTTCAGCCGGTAATGTGTTACCACAGCGCATTCTTTCGCAAAACCCTCTACATGCTCGGCTTCCCTATTCAAGAAGCTTTTGGGGATAAATAAGGGAAAATAAGCATTTTGATGGCCGGTTTCCTTAAACATGCGATCCAGGGCGTCACGCATATTCTCCCACAAGGCGAATCCATGCGGTTTAATAACCATGCATCCTCTTACAGGCGTGTAATCTGCCAAGCCGCCTTTGATGATCAAATCATTGTACCACTGAGCATAATCTTGTTCGCGGGGTGTTATTTCTTTACTCATCGTGTTTATCTCACTTGCTGTAATAACGCAACTATCTGCAAATCATGCAAACCTACAATGAAATTTAGAACTTGTTGCCCTATTTTTTTGTTATATTCGTACAAAATGGCCTTTAAAACCATTTGTTTATTAAATTTTTGATTAGCGGTAGGTTGCAGCAATGAAAAATACCGTAACTTTATACCTGTAAAATCTTAAGCCATGAAAACTTATTATTTTCTTACAGTCATCGTCGCTATAGTGTTGGCGGGCTGTAGTACAACATATCAGGCGGGCCGGACTCCGGATGCCGTGTATTATTCGCCGGAATCCACCCAACAGGCTGCAGCTGCTGCCAGCGATCAACAAGATCAATATGCGGTAGCTAATGATAGTGAAGGGGGGAATTATGTAGTGTATCAGAACGGAGACGAGTATTACGACAATAGTTATTCCGATTATTATGACGACGGCTATTACAGCCGCCGGATCCAGATGTTTGACCGTCCGGGTGGTCTTTTTTCCTACAATTATTACATGATGACCAATCCATGGTATGGGGGAAGCTACTATTGGAACCGCTTTGCTTACAACGGCTTTGGTTGGTATAACAACCCCTACATGTGGTCTCCGGGATTGAGTTTGGGTTTAAGCTGGGGAAATCCCTATGCTTTTGGCAGTTGGTATTCTCCATGGTACAGCTCTTGGTATAGTCCATTTTATTCTTATGGACACTATTACCATACAGGTTATTATCCCGGCTGGGGATGGAGTGGAAAATACGCCAATTACCAACCGAGACCTGCTGTCAGTTATCAGCCCAGACGTGGCGTGGGCTCCAGGGCTTCCCATACAACACAGGGAACAACTACAAATTCTCGGATCAGGGAAAGCGCACGCAGCCCGAGAAGGATATCTACTCGTCCTTCCTCCTCTGAGCGGGTGACTACCAAGACCAATACGAGGCGTTCCTATACCCCGACAGAAGGTGAAAGGCCGAGGGCAATACGGCGGACTAACAACACGACCACAACTTCCTCTGAACATGTAAGGAGATCGTATGAACCGCGGGCGGATGAACGGCCTACGCGTCGCGTACGCTCAAGCAGTAGTACACGTGTTCAAGAAAGGACGACGACGCCGACCAGGAGGGTAATCCGCCGGTCTGAACCGCGAGTACAGCAAAGGACCAATACCCGTTCTTTTGAGCCAAGCCGCTCCTATTCGACCCCGCGTACTTCTGCACCTTCAAGTAGTTCGAGAACGTACAGTCCAAGAAGACGCTAAAATTTTTTAAAAGAGAACCCCTATTTATATGATGCAGAAAAAGTGGCTTCTTCTCGTAGTGGTAGGCCTATGTTATTTCCGGTGGACTAATGCACAAGTAGAGAGTGATGCCTTGCGATACAGTTATCTAACGCCAGGAGGAACCGCCAGGGTACAGGCTATAGGTGGGGCAGGACTTTCCCTTGGGGGGGATCCATCCTTGATGAGCCTCAATCCTGCCGCTATCGGTCTTTTTAAAACAAGTGACTTTAGTATTACTCCGGCAGTGAAGGCGGTTACCAATAACGGAGACTACCTTGGTCAGAGTGCCTCTGACAGTAAAACCAATTTTTATATTCAGCAGATGGCGCTGATACTGGCTATGAACAGCAATCAGCGAAACGCGGATTCCAAATGGAAGAATATAACGGTGGGTATTGGCCTCAACCGCTTGGCTAATTTTAATCAGAATATCTTTTATAGGGGAAGCAATAGGGCATCCTCTTATGCGGATAATTATCTAGTTACACTGGCTAATGGAGGTTATACCAATAGCGATGCTGACTTGAATGAAGTTGCTTCAGGCTTCCCTTATGGACTAAGTCAAGCCTATTTGACTTTCTTAATTGACCCTCCGGGCGTGGACAATGCAGGTAATCTTCATCCTGAATGGGAAAGTTTACCCCGTAATATGCTTAATAATGGTTATGCGGTATCCCAGTCGAATACCATATCTACCAAAGGCGGCTTGAATGAGTTCAACCTCGCGGTAGCAGGCAACTATAATGATCGTTTGTTTATTGGGCTGGGACTGAATGTGCCTTCCATCAATTACGATAAAAAGAGTTCCTTTAGAGAAACCAATAACACGGATGAATCCTCCTTATTGAAATATTATGAAGTGACCGATAATATTCATACTGACGGCGTCGGCATAAACGGAAAACTTGGCGTCATCTATGCGGTAAACAACCGTTTACGCATTGGTGCCGCTTTTCATACCCCTACCCTGTTTTCCTTACATGATACCTATACAACCACCATGGTAACAAATACCACTGATCAGGGCCTATTAACTTCTACTACTACAGACATTACAGATGGCTACCCGGGAGAGTATGATTATTCCCTGACCACCCCCTGGCGCGCCATGGGTGGTATTTCTTATGTTATTGGCGCAAACCCTGAAGCTACGCGTCATGGGTTTATCAGCCTGGATTACGAATATGTCAATTATGCAGCATCACGTTTTCACTTTAACGGTTCCAATAGCACTGCAGCAGACAAAGCCTACGCTGAAGCCCTGAACAAATCTATCAGTCAGCAGTATAAAGGCGCTTCCAACATCCGTTTGGGAGGGGAAGTTAAATTTAACTTATTTGCAGCGCGTGCCGGTATCTCTTATATGGGAAGTCCATATTCCGATACGCAAATAGACGGGCAACAAATGCGGTATAGCTTGGGGCTGGGTTACCGGAACAGGGGGTTCTATGCCGATCTGGCCTATGTTTACACGGACAAAGGAATTTATCAGGATCAGCCTTATTTAGTGGATCAAAACAGTTTAAATATTCCTTCTCCCCCTCCAGCCATGATTGACGGAAATATCAGTAATATCCTTTTAACGATCGGCTTTAAACTCTAAAGATGCGATAAAAAAAGAGGTTGCCACGGAGGCAACCTCTTTTTATCTTTCTTTTGCTTTTTTTTAGACTCAATTACCAACCATTGTTGGTGGTGTCGGTTTCTGAAGAATCTTCTTCCTGATCCATAGCAGGAGCGGTAGTAGTGTCTTCTTCTTCTACCGCAGGTTGATCATCTGTCTGTGTTGGTTCGGTAACTGTTGGAGTTGGTACCGTATCAGTATCTGTTTCTACCGGTTCCGTCTGTGTGGGGAAAGTAGTAGCAGGAGGCGTTACCTCATCCTGACCTGGAATCGTGTCCGTTGGAATCGTGTCTGTAACAACAACGTCATCCTGATTAACCAATGGGTTTTGAGGACCAACTGTGGCAAATGCGGCAGTAGCTACGAAAATTCCGGCTACAGCCATGGGCATCATCCGTTTCATAATTGAAAAATTTAATTTTAAAAAATAAGGTTTCATCGATTATGAAACAAACCTTGTGCCAAACCCCCTACTGTTAAAAATATTTAACAAAACAGGGTTATTACATCAACGGTGGTTTTGACCCATGGAAGGAGCAATTGATCCGTAAGCTAAAAAAAACGAGAAAAAAGCTAAATGATGGCTACCTTATAGGTATTTGAGCTTGATTTTCGGCGTAAGGTCCAGCAGGGCATTGTACATCAGCAAAATTGTTTGCTCTACGTCCTTTCTGCTGACCATTTCTACCGTAGTATGCATATAACGTAACGGCAGAGATATCAAGGCCGATGGAATTCCGTCGCTGGCGTAAGCAAATGCATCAGTATCCGTACCGGTAATTCTGTTGGCGGCCAACAGTTGGTAGGGGATTTTGTGTTTATCTGCACTAGCTCTCAGGGACTTTAAAAGCAGATTATGTACAGCTGGCGCGTAACTCAATACCGGCCCCTTTCCACAACTTACTTCACCCTCTATTTGTTTGTTGATCATGGGTGTTGTGCTGTCATGGGTGACATCGGTAATGATCGCTAGATCGGGATGGATGCGACGGGCAATCATTTCTGCGCCTCTTAAACCCACTTCTTCTTGCACGGCATTGACCACATAGAGACTATACGGCAGTTTTTTCTTATTCTTTTTTAATAAACGGGCCACTTCTGCAATCATGAATCCCCCGATCCGGTTGTCCAATGCCCGGCAAACAATCCGGTCATTGGCCAGTTCCTCATAACCATCCTGGAATGTGGCCACACAGCCTACATGAATGCCCAATGCCTCTACCTCCTCCTTTGAGGTCGCACCGCAGTCAAGAAAAATATTGTCTAATTTGGGTTGTACTTCATTTTCATTCGTGCCCTGTGCGTGCTTGCGGGTATGGATAGCAGGCCATCCGAAAACTGCTTTTACGGGGCCTTTTTCCGTATGGATATTTACGCGCATAGAAGGTGCTATCTGATGATCGGATCCTCCATTACGTGTTACATAAATAAGACCTTCTGGTGTAATGTAGTTGATAAACCAGGAAATTTCGTCTGCATGTGCTTCTATCACTACCTTAAAAGGAGCGCCGGGATTGATAATTCCCGCAACGGAGCCATAGGGATCAATCAACTTTTCATCAATATAAGGATTAATATAATCCAGCCACAACCGTTGCCCTTTACTTTCAAAACCTGTAGGAGATGGATTATTCAAGTATGCTTCAAGGAACTTTTGAGATTTTTCGTTTAATACTGTTGTTGAACTTTTTTTCTTAGTTGGCATGTTTTGTCTTGTTTTGTTTACTCGTAAAGGTACGATTATATCTTCATTGAACCTACGACAACCAATATAGGTTGTAGCATCATCATGCCATCTACAACCGCCAGGTAATAAAGGTCATTGCGTAATCTTTTAGAATGATCAATTACAAAATAAGTAGCCAGGGCAGAAAGAAGCATGGCATTGAATTGCATAAAGTGGTGGGTTATTCTGAGATGAAAAAAAGAAAGGACAAGAAAGGCGAGCAGTAAAATATTAACTAGGGCATATGATTTTTTTTCTCCTAGATATACCGGCACGGTATGGATGTTTTCCCCGCCGTCGCTTTTAATGTCCCGGATATCAAAGGCCAGGCATAGGATGAAGATGAAAACAAAGCGTTGAAGGAACACCACTTCAAAACCTTTAGTTATCTCTGTAAGCGTTATAGCTGGAAACCAGACCGTTATTAAGGTCCAGATATATGCCAGAACAAGGATTTTAATTAATCCGAAGTCTTTTAACCGCTTCTTATGCTTAAATGGCAAAAAAGGAAAACTGTATAAAATGGTAATGATGGCGATAATAGCCAATACCATATAATTCTTAGGTTGCAGTCCTGTAAGGCCGATAATTAAACCTATGGCACCAATACAGTTGAGAATAAGGTGGATTTTCCGGTGTTGAATCGACCAGAAAAAACGATCAGAATCAGGATTAGCGGAACGCTTTATGTAGTAGTGTATGTTATACTGGCCCAGGGTGGCAGAAAAAACGGTTAGGTAGAAGTAAAAGGAGTTATAGGGTAAGCCGAGCAACAAATTGGTTTCCATGCACAGTCCCACCGTGCACAAAGAGATAAAAATAGCGCCATAAATAAAAGTCTGATAAACAACTTTCATCCGGTAAAAATACAAAGATCGCATCGGAATAAGGTCAGGTTTCTTTCTCAATCAGGAATTCTTTAGCTTTGGACCCGAACTAACGGTTGTTATTTTCATAGTGAAAATTCTTTTTATCAATAAGTACGACATTCACGGTGGGGCTGCCATTGCGGCCTGGCGGTTGCAGGTGGCGCTGCAGGAGATTTATCATACAGATAACAGGATGTTGTGCGGCATCAAACATTCTTTTAACGAACATGTGTTTGAAACCCGTAAGAAGGGACTGGAGAATTTTCTGGAACGGGCGGTTAATTTCGGGTTCTCTCAGGCCGGATTGCAATATTACTGGTTCCCTTTTTCTACCCGTAGCATACTTCGGCTGACTAAGGATTTTCAACCAGATGTCATCAGCTTGCATAACATTCATGGTGGTTTTTTTAAGATCTCGTTGCTTCAAAGACTATCAGCGCAGGCTCCTTTAGTCTGGACCTTACATGACATGTGGGCCTTTACGGCTAATGGCGCTTATACCGGTGGCGATGAAAGTTGGAAGGCAATGAAAAAGGGAAAAAATGAACGCGGACAATTTCCGGCGATTGGATTGAATACCGGTAATTTTTTATTGAGAAGGAAAAAGAATATTTATGCCAAAAGCCGGCTCACCATAGCTTGCCCTTCTGTATGGATACAAGAACAGGCGCGGCAAAGCCCCGTATTTTTGAATAAGAAAATTTACCATATTCCCAATGGCGTCAATCTTGAGCTATTCAAGCCGGCTGAGGACAGAAGCCAGGTCCGGAAATTGTTCGGAATAGCTCCAGATAAAAAGGTGTTGTTGCTGTTCTCTGAAAAGATCTTTGGAGATGAACGAAAGGGCGGGGACAACTTACTCGAGGTGTTAAGAAAATTGGACACTGTGGAAAATAGGCAAACCATTTTATTGACCATCGGGAGCGGAAACCTACCAGTCAGTTTTCAATTTTTAGAAGTACAATCTCTGGGTTATCTATCGGACAAAAAACAAATCATAACGGCTTTGCAAGCTGCCGATCTCTTTGTCTTTCCTACTCGGGAAGACAACCTACCCAATACACTGATTGAAGCAATCGCCTGCGGCTTGCCCTGTGTAACATACGATGTGGGCGGATGTGGCGAAATTATTAAAGATACCGTAAACGGCCTACTGGTACCTGCCGGCGATACCGAAGCTTTTGAGCAGGCGGTAAAACAGTTGTTGGATGAACCGGAAAAGCTAAAACTGATGGGGCTAAATGCGAGAAAATACGCGGTAGAATACTTTGATGTGCGGCTGATGGCTGAGCGGTATTATTTCTTATTCAAAGGTCTCATCAAATAATGAGATTTGACTACCTTTACCCGCGAAAGTTAAAACAGGGGTTGTTTTCGCAACAGCAATACAAATGAATTAAAAAGGTTTTTTGACGCTGTATGTCAAAAAGCTTATCTACATTAACATATTTCGCCATTTCTACCATGACGCCCACGATCAGCATTATCACGGTTTGTTTTCAGGCAGAAAAAACGATTAGGCAGACTATTGAAAGTGTGCTTTCACAAACGTACCCTGCCATAGAATACATCATTATTGATGGTGCTTCCATAGATGGAACTTTACAGATCATTCATCAATATCGTGATCGGATTGCAAAAGTTGTTTCTGAAAAGGACGAGGGATTGTATGATGCGATGAACAAAGGATTACGGCTGGCCACGGGAGACTATGTTTACTTTTTGAATGCGGACGACCTATTGTATGATAAGGAAACGTTGGCTAAAGCATTTGGGAGTTGTAGGCCAACGGTAGACATCCTATACGGGGAAGCTATGTTTATTGATGACAATGGAAAACAGCTTGGTCTTCGCTCCGAAAATACTCCTCATAAAGTACCGGAGGTATTGGATTGGAAAAGCTTGCGGTATGGGATGGTGATCTCCCATCAGTCTTTCATCGTACGCAGAAGCCTAGCAGGGGAATATAATCTGCAATATCGACTGTGTGCGGATATAGATTGGATGATTCGTTGCATCAGGCAATCAACGACAAGTTGCAATACACATTTGATTATAAGCAAGTTCCGGACGGGCGGTACCTCCAAACAGCACCAAAAGAATTCCTGGAAAGAGCGGTATGCTGTATTAAGCAAACATTACGGTGCCGTACCGAACTTTTTCCATCACGTGTTTATTGCCGTGCGGTATGTTTTTAACAAAAAGTATTGAGGTGGTAGCTGTTGTCCCACCCGGTATATGATGATGTAGTCAGTGGTCCACACCCCTGGTGGCTGTAAGTTTATTCGTCTGAGCCCATTAATCTTTGACTCAGCGAGCCAATTCCAGTTCAAAACTGCTCTTGACATTCAATTCTTTTTGAGTTATCACTTTGGGGCGTAAGGTCAACGAACGTACGGTGGAATCAATATTTACCGGCAGGTCTACAGAAATATAGGTAGTATCGTAACCCTGATAGGCCGAATAGAAAGTGGGAGAATAGGGCGTATCCCATATCTTTTTAGGCTTTTTGCCGGTTTCTGCAAGCCACAATTCGATTCTAGAGAGGCTGTCCTGCGACTTGTATTTTAATTGAAAGGAAATGTGCTGACCGGGAGCAAAAGTGGTGTCGTTAAAATATTTTTTGGTGATGGTATCATAGTAGGCTTCATTTAGGATAGACGGATAATAATGGATGCCGCTGCCTAATTCGCCCTCATTAATAAAATCTCCTTTTTTCTGGCAGGATAAGAATCCTGTAGCCAGAATTCCACAGAGGAGCAATACTAAAAGCCAGGTCTTTTGCATGTGTGCAAGGTACTAAAAAAGCCGGATGCATAAGGTAAAAAACTGAAGGCCAGCAATAGGAACCTTAAAACGTTGTTGACAAAATGTTATACATCAGCAACTGTTCCCGGTTGCCATGCAAGTTCCAGACCTAGTATCAGCATATTGGCCAATCGCTATTTCTTTTCCTTTACTATTTTCACGCGTCGCAATTCCAACAGACTGAGGGAGTTATTCACCAGCCCCTTTACCCAAGGATGGATGAACATTACGCTTTCATCATAATAGAGCGGTACTACCGGTGCATATTTAAGGATGAGGTTGTCCATGCGTTGATAAAGCCTGTGGCGAATGCTGTCGTTATCTTCGGAAATGGCTTTTTTATACAGGTTATCAAAAGTGTCGTTTGCAAAGCGCGTATAATTGGGCGGAGCTGGGTTTTTAGAATAAAAACAGGCCAAAAAGCTTTCTGCGTCCGGATAATCAGCGATCCAGTCGGCACGGAAAAAAGGTACCTGGGATTTGGCGGCCATTTCACGTAACATGCCTTTCTGTTGTATATTCACGTTGGCTACGATCCCGATTTGACGCAACTGTGCCGCTACCAGGTTCGTGATGTCTGCGTATTGTTCGGTAGAATATAAAGCAATCGCTGGCAACCCTTCTCCATTTGGATATCCGGCTTTTTCCAATAACCGGGCTGCTTTACGGGGATTGTATCGGTAACCATGCACCATGGTTGTGTCGTAGGCCGGTAGTCCATCGGGAATGAATCCACCATAGGCGGGTTGGACAATGTTATTTTTTAAGTACATGGCGATCTTTTCCCGGTCAAAACCATAATTGACAGCCAGCCGAAAATACCTGTTGGTTACCGGTGAATTTTTGACTACCGGACTGGTGGAATCTACCAGGAAACCAAGGTACTCTACATTCAGGTAAGGTTTTTTTAGCATAATGATTCTATCGCTAAAATGCTCTTGAAGCTTACCGGATTTGGTTAGCAGCTCGTCTTTGTAAGAAATATCCACATCATTCAAAAAATCCAGCTGTCCCTGAATAAACATCAAAAATTCAGTAGCCTTGCTGCTGACAAAGGTAACCTTTACGGCATCGAGATAAGGCAGGCGGTTTCCCAGGCTGTCTTTTTCAAAGTAGTGAGGGTTTTTGACTAGGATGAGTACCTGCCCTTCATTCCAGTATTTTAACTGGAAGGGTCCCGTTCCGCAGGGATGTGCTCTGAAATCCTTCCCATATTCTTCTATTGCTTCACGAGGAACAATAGAGCAATACGGCATTGTAAGGATGCCCAGGATGGGATTAAACGGGCGAAACAGCCGCAATTGGAATGTGGAGTCATTCAGGGCCACAAAACCGGTATCCGGATTTACCTTTCCGTTGAATATCCAGGCTCCCGCTGAGGCAGTTTCCGGGTCCATGATTCGCCGAAAGCTATACACTACGTCCTGAGCGGTCATCTTTCTACCTTTCCCTTCCGGGAAAACAGGATTGTCCTGAAAATAGACATCCGTACGCAAATGAAAAGTGAACACTCTTCCGCTGTCACTTACTTCCCAGCTTTTGGCTAGTGAAGGAACAATATTTAAATTGCTGTCTGTTTGAACAAGTGTATTGTAAAGCAGATGATCAATCCAGATAATCGTCTGGCTTTTGGCAAAGGCGGGATCTGTCGATTCCAGGCCTTCTGCCAGGTTGAAGCGAAAGACCATGGCGTCCGGATGTCTTTCCTTTCTGCAGGCACTTAAAAGGCATATCAGAAAAATCAGTGATCCTAAGTAGGAATTGAATTTTTTTAACACATTTACTTTGTTTTTTTTAAAATACTTACCTTTCCGTATTCAATGAAGTACCAATGAAAAAAGCAATTATTTTTTTTGTTATTGTTTTATTTTCATCCATTATCCAAGCACAAGATAAAACAAGTGATTTATTTCCCAATGGCTCTTCCACATTTAGCTATGCGGATACCCTGCGGGGAAGCAATACTCCTTGGCGAGCCTGGTGGGATGTAATCTTTTATGACCTGCATGTGAATATCCACATTAAGGACAGCAGCATTTCCGGCTATAATGCGATAACTTATAGGGTGACAGATACACCCTATACAGGTGCCTTGGCTAAACTTCCAGGGAAGCCAGCCGTCACCGAAGTTTCGCGAGGCGAACTGCAAATAGATTTAATGACGCCACTGCAGATCGACAGCGTTGTTCAAAACGGCAGATCACTGAATTTTCGGAGGAAAGGCAATGCTTTTTTTGTAAGCTTAATACAAAAGCAACCGATACAGACGCTACAAACAATAACAGTCTATTACCACGGCCATCCCAGGGTAGCCCAACAGCCCCCATGGGACGGTGGTTTTGTCTTTGTCAAAGATTCTCTTGGTCACCCATGGGCGGCCACTGCCTGCCAGGGCGTTGGTGCCAGCATCTGGTGGCCCAACAAGGACTACCAGGGCGATGAACCAGATAGTCAACGGGTGGCTATCACGGTACCAAAGGGGCTGATGGATGTTTCCAATGGAAGGTTAAGAAGTAAAGTAGATAACAACGATGGCACAACGACTTATACATGGTTTGTCGACAATCCGATCAACAACTATGATGTTGCCGTTAATGTGGGGAAGTTTGCGCACTTCACCGGTACTTATGCCGGTCTGGAGGGGCCGCTCACATTAAACTATTACGTACTCCCCTATCATTTGCAACAGGCAAAAAGGCAATTTCAACAAGCTAGAAGCATGCTGGAATGCTTTGAATATTGGTTTGGCCCTTTTCCATGGTATAAAGACGGGTATAAATTGGTTGAAGCTCCCTTTTTGGGAATGGAGCATCAAAGTTGCGTAGCTTATGGCAATCATTATGAAAATGGATACCTGGGACGGGACCTTTCCCATACAGGCTGGGGACTTAAATGGGATTTTATTATTATTCATGAAAGCGCCCACGAATGGTGGGGTAATAATATTACCACAAAAGACCTCGCGGATATGTGGGTGCATGAAGCCTTTGCGAATTACGCAGAAGCGCTTTATACTGAGTTTCTTTTTGGACGGGAGGCCGGAGATGCTTATTGCAGGGGAACGCGCAAAAACATACTGAATGACAAACCCATCATAGCGCCTTACGGTGTTAATCAGGAGGGGTCCGGTGACATGTATTACAAAGGTGGTAATATGATCTTGTGTATCCGTGAGATTATCAATAATGATACGACGTTCAGGCAGATCTTGCGCGGTCTTAATCAAACTTTCAGACACCAGACTGTTACAGGAATGCAAATACAAGCGTACATTAACCGAGTATCGGGTATTGATTTTAGCAAGGTGTTTCAGCAATATCTGACGACAACCCAGATTCCGCATTTTGAATACGACATTAAAAAGAACACCTTGTATTATCGGTGGAGCAATGTTGTGCCGGGGTTCGATATGCCCTTGAAAGTTACCTTGCAAGAAGATACAATGAACTTCATTTATCCAAAAGAAAAATGGCAATCTATACCTCTTGATCTTGATGATAAAGAGGATTTTAGGGTGAGTAACAATTTCTATGTAAAAGTGACAAGAGCGCGAGGCTAATTAATTCAATGCTACAGGCTGTTAAAGAAATACAAAGAGCGAGCTTTAAAATCGGCTACCAGGGACCGCAAGAAAACAAGCAAAACTTGAGGTGGCCGGGATTATGCTTCAATATAGTTTGTGACTATCTTATCGATGGGCAGCGTGACGCTATCTGCGGTAAATTCCTGTAAGGGGATCATCCGGAAGGACTGTGCTCCTTTTTCAGGCTTAAAGTCAAAAGGTTTAGAAGCAAAAGTTACTTTAAAGGGTTCTAATATTTTCACCCGATAATAGATACTAATAACCTGGCTTCCGTCTCCAAACCCGGATTTTTGATAAAAGTCGGTAGTGTATAAATGCGTACCGGTTTCTATTTTTTGATGCAATTCTTCCTGCCATTCTCTTACGAGACAATCACGAGTGCCTTCCCCCTCCTCCATGCCCCCACCCGGAAATTTGGTAATATATTGGCCTTTAATATATTCATCTGTAACTAGAACATGATCATTTACAAGGCATATGCCATAAACTCTTACATTGAACATTATATTTATCTTTCTTTTAAGACACCATTTCTACTACTTTTTTTGCCTGTTCATACCCCAATTGTTCCCTTTGGGCAATGCTCACTGCTCTGCTGTCAAGCATGTCCCCCAGCTGATCCTGAAAAGGTTGTATCAACTTGTACTCGATAAGTTTCATCACCTGACCTTTCCATTTTAACTGTACCTTACCTGCGGCAGCCTGCTTTACAAACTCGTTTAATTTCAAAAACTCCCGAATATCATCATTAAATATTTCCGCAAGCGTGACTTCCGTCAATGCGCGGAGCGCGATATCACCTATATTCCAATGCTTTTTCATGGGAGGAATATAACCGCTATTGCAATTGATAATGATGACTTCAAAAGGGGTTTCATCCGGGAAAGCATTGATGAAATTTACTACATCTTTTAATGGGGAATTGTTGCGTATGCCGCCGTCTACCGCATTATATACAACTTCATGGATTGCCGGCAAAACTATTTCTTGTACCGGTGGCCAGATAATAGGCATGGAGGCAGAAGCCAGGATGGCTTGGACAAAAC
Source organism: uncultured Chitinophagaceae bacterium (assembly GCA_964467635.1). Classification (GTDB taxonomy): domain Bacteria; phylum Bacteroidota; class Bacteroidia; order Chitinophagales; family Chitinophagaceae; genus FW021-bin31. The sequence goes on from CAYXRN010000042.1 coordinate 20,661, forward strand.
TTTTGTTGTCACTAAAATTTTTATTGGAAAGTGAATAGTAGAGACCGTCATTTAACGATACGGTTCCGCAATGATAAGCAGTGTCTGCAGGAATACTTTTCAAATCTATGTACCTGTTCAGTTTTTCTTCTAAAGGCTTAATGGATGCGAGTGCTACAAATTGCTGGAAATTGGTATCAAAATCTTTTTCTGCGGCGCGAAGTACAGTGGCCATCATGCCCGGAACATTTTTATCAAAAATACGGCGTACCGAATTCCAGGCGCCCTTGGCAAGCATACCGGCATCTACTTTAAAACCGGGCAACAAATCATTTTTGAGTTGTTGGAAATCAAGTTGAATCTTTCCGTCTTCCTTGATGTAAGCCGAATGATAAATTTCTTTCCCTCCGTTTCGTTGAACCAGATCCCAAATGTTTTTTAATTCTTTGAATTTTTTACAGGCGATCAATGAACCGTTGAGCGCTCCTACCGAAACGCCGGAAATAAAATCGAAATGCATTTCTTTTCCTCCCGATAGCGCTTGCCAGTTTTCCTGCAGATAGCGCAGTGCACCAATTTGATAGGCACCTTTGAAGCCACCTCCGCTTAGTGCCAATACGTATTTTTTCTTCATCAGAAATGAGTTAACGGGTTAAACAGCCAACAGAACTAAATCAAAATTCTAAATAACAGTAGTTTTTATTATCGTTCAAAATGATTGGTTTCATGGTTTCCGGTTTAGCTCACCAGTTTAAAAAATAGTCATAGGCTTCTTGAGCATAGGCATGATTTAATCTGATGAGTTGACGTATTTTCGAGCTATCCTTCAAATTGGTTAACAAAAAATCAGGGAAACGGTTGTCCTGTGCTACAAACCCGGCCGGAGTAATGAATCCGGAGCCGGACATATAATTGTAAGCAGCAAAATGTCTGGCAAAAGGATTAAAGGCGTCTTTACTCCAGGGATAGTTGTTATAAGACAGGTCTAGCTGTGCCAGCAGCGTAGCGGCAAAGTCCAGCTGCGAAGTGACTTTTTGTATGACCTTTCCTTTCCATTCTGGTTTGATCACTTCCCCATAAAACAGTAAGGGAATGCGGTTCCTGTCCTTATGCTGTATAGGTCGCTGATATTGTGAATCATGGCTATGGTCTGATACAAAGATAAATAAAGTGCTGTCATACCAGGATTTTGTTCTGGCTTCCTTAAAAAAGATTCCCAGGCTCGAATCAGCATAATGTAACGTATTAACGAAATCCTGCTGAATGCCGCCATATTGTATCCATTTGGGAGTGGGAATATCGTAGGGCGGGTGCGTACTTAAGGTATACCAGCAATAAAAAAACGGCGTTTTAGCCTGATCTATAAGCTGCAAAACGGGCTGAACCATTACACCGTCCGGAATGCCTAAAGCTCCTCGGTGATAATCGGAGGAAAAATCCCTTCCGGCTTTTATGATGTCAAATTTTTTGTTATAAATATAACTCTGTATGTTGCCAAAATCCAGCATACCTCCATAGAGAAAACCTGATTGGTAGCCTGCGGATTCTAATTCTTCATTAATGGCGGGCAGATGAATTGTACGTTCTGGCCGGCTGAGTATGGAAATGCTTCCCGAAGTAGGAAATGCGCTAAGAATCCCCGGTAATCCCTGATCGGAGACAAAACCGGTGGGATAGCAGTTATTGAAATAAATACCATGACGTAATAGGCTGTCAAATACCGGCATTATCTCCGGGGAATGCGGAGCCTGCACGATGTCCGCAGGCCAGCTCTCCAATATAAACAATACCACGTTTGGTCGGTTAGTCGTAAGGATAGAAGTAGTAGAATCTTTCCTGAAGTGATAGAGGCTGTCTACAATTTTATTTGCTGTCTTATCCGGCATCCATTGCAGGTGTTCGCCTTCTTCTCCTTTTCGTTCCGTATAATCATTAATCAGGTACCAGGCAGGATTTACGGCGGCATCATTGAGAACGGGTTTTTGCGTGTAATAAGACAGACTCAGGCTGATGGGGAAACGACGCCACCCGCCCCGAATGCCTGTGAAGATCACGAAGCCTGCGATGAGGTATGTTGCCACTCCGTTCCAAATCCAACGCGATTGACCATCGGGTAATTTTCTGACATGTACAAAGCGGTTATATGCTGTAATATACCCCCCGCCCAGAATAATTGTGGTCCCAAAGAACAAAAAGGTCAGTCCCCAGGTAGCTGTGCTAAACACCTCAGAAGGATGAGCAAAGTGCGCAAGTGCATCACAGTTCAGCTTGGTATGCCACTGCGTATAAAGTGCAGCATCCCCAAAGGCGATCATGCAGTGCAATATAATAAAAGCAATTACTATCCCTTTTAATACTTTTAACCAAAGCTGTTTTCTGCTCCACCAAGCAATCCATAAAACAATAAAAGGAAGTGCCAGGCTGTAGCAGGCAGCGGAGGAATCCAATGGTAAGGCATAATAAAACGAAGCTGCTATTTTTTCAAATGTGAGCCCCTGCAGTTCATTGAATTGTATGAATAAAAAGACTATTCTGTTGATGGCGAACAGGAATAACCAGAAAAAGTATAGTTTAGCCAAATAGCGAAAAGAAAACCAAGTCATAAATCCAAATCAAAGTTCAAAAGTAAAGTGTTTGTCAGACTTTTACGGGTTTTTCAGGGATTATTTAGGTTAAAAGAGCATGCAAACTTGACGGGTCGGTTGTAGTAGGCGTATCAGTAAGGGATACCGGAGCTAAAGCACCTCTGAAGAAGGGCAAAGTCACGCATTTGAGGGCTGGATCTTTTCGGAAGTGACTGCATTGTTGCGCATTGGGTACCAATCAATATGATCTGAGACAGGTTTGGAATCACAAATTACAAGCAGGCAATAAATTTAT
>CAYXRN010000043.1:0-14203 GCA_964467635.1 uncultured Chitinophagaceae bacterium
AACACGAAAAGCATTGATTTAAAGCGGTCCATAGGCTGCAATTCAGAGGTTTTTAAAGCTAAGGTATTAAAAAATGAGCGGAAAGAGCTTGAAAGGTTTACCAGCCCTTTTCCTACATTTGTCTTTTTCAATGAACGAAGTATGAAAGAAATAAAGGCGACGATTATCACCATAGGTGATGAGTTGTTAATCGGCCAAACGATAGATACCAATTCGGCCTGGATCGCTCAAAAATTAAATCAGATGGGTATCTGGGTGAGCAGGCGTGTGGCCATTAGCGATGATTCGGACGATATTTTCTCCGCTTTGGAAGCCGAAAGCCGGGAGCCGGATATCATCCTGATCACCGGAGGACTCGGGCCCACCGATGACGACAAGACAAAAGCCGTCTTATGTAAATATTTTGGTGCGACCCTGGTGTTCAATGACCGTATATTAGCGCATATAGAAACCAGGGTGGCACGACGCAATATGCCGCTGTTGGAGCGAAACAGGCAACAAGCGATGGTGCCCGATAAGTGTGTGCCTCTGTTTAATCCAAGAGGAACGGCCCCCGGACTTTGGTTCGAGAAGGAAAATAAGGTATTTGTCGCCATGCCGGGAGTGCCTTATGAAATGGAAGGGCTGATGGAAAAAGAAGTACTGCCACGGCTGTCGCGGCATTTTACTTTCCCCGCTGTCCTGCACCGGACCGTGATCACCACTGGTATTCCGGAGGCTGTTCTGGCCGAAAAATTAAGTGATTTGGAGCAAAGCCTGCCGCCTTCTGTGTGTCTGGCCTACCTGCCGGGAAATGGCATTTTGAAGCTCCGGTTGACTGCCCGGGGAGAGGGGATACAGCGCATATCGCACGAATTGGATCAATACGGCAGCGCTTTGGAAAATACGATACCTGAAGCCATAATCGCCAGGGAAGACGTTTCCCTGCAGGAACTGGTGGGAAAAGTGCTAAAACAAAACAATTGGAGAGTGGCCACCGCGGAGAGCTGCACAGGAGGCTTTATTGCGCATTTACTGACCTCCGTACCGGGGAGCACGGCTTTTTTTAAAGGGGCCATGGTTACTTACACCTATGATTTGAAGCACAATTTGCTGGGTGTCAGTGATGCGGTCTTAAAACAAAAGGGTGCGGTGAGTGAGGCGGTGGTTAAAGCGATGGTTACCGGGGTAACCACAGCATTAGGTACTGATGTGGGTGTTGCCGTTTCCGGGTTGATGGGACCTCATGGGGCCGAAGGCAAGCCTGTTGGCACCGTATGGATAGCTGCCGGAAATAAGGATTTTTTGTTGACCAGGAAATTACAATTACGCTATGATCGAGAAAAAAATATTGAGATGACAGCTAATTACGCCCTTCTGCTTCTGCTGGAGCTGTTGAACAATCCGCGTTAAATCTGATCATTTTCTTACATTTGTACCCTATAAACCGCAAATAATGACTTTATGGCCATCGTAGATCTGATTATGCCCAAAATGGGAGAAAGCATCATGGAAGCCACGATTCTTAACTGGCATAAAAAGCCGGGAGATCATGTGGAGGTAGATGAAACCGTTTTGGAGATCGCCACCGATAAAGTGGATAGCGAGGTTCCCTCTATTGTAGAGGGTACTATTACCGAAATTCTTTTTAATGAAAACGATGTCGTTCCAGTGGGCGCATCGATTGCGCGGATAGAGACTGCGGCGGAGGTTCCGGCGGCAGCCGGAGGAGAGGTCGATCTGCTGATGGATGAAGAGGATGACAAAGACGAAAAGGAAAATGAACCGGAAGAGGTGGAAGCTAGCGAGGAAGAACAGGAGGTTGCTTCGGATAGTGGGGAGGAAGCGCGTTTTTACTCTCCCCTGGTGTTGAAGATTGCCAGAGAGGAAGGGATTGATTTAGGCGAACTTGAGCAAATGAAAGGCAGTGGACTCGGAGGCCGGGTTACCAAAAAAGACATATTGCGTTACGTCGCGGATAAAAAGACCGGCAAGCCGGTGGCATCGTCCGCTCAAAAATCTGAAGAACCGGAAATGGAGCGTGCCGTTACTTCGGTCAAGCGTAATCAATACGGTCCGAATGTGGAAATTATTCAAATGGACCGTATGCGTAAGATGATCGCTGAACACATGGTACAAAGTAAGCAGATCAGTCCTCATGTTACGAGTTTCAGTGAAGCCGACGTTACCAACATGGTCAAATGGCGGGAAAAGGTTAAAAAAGACTTTGAGCAAAGGGAAGGAGAGAAGCTGACCTATACGCCCTTGTTCATCGAAGCGATCATCAAGTGCATTAAGAAGTTCCCGATTATCAACAGTTCAGTAGACTCAGACAGGATCATAATAAAGAAAGATATTAATATCGGCATGGCTACAGCGCTGCCGAACGGCAGTCTGATCGTTCCGGTTATTAAAAGAGCAGATCAGCTTAACCTGGTCGGTCTGGCCCGGCAGGTGAATGAACTCGCCTACAATGCCAGGGGCGGAAAACTGGCTCCCGATGCCACACGTGAGGGTACTTTCACCGTAACCAATGTAGGTACGTTTGGAAGCCTGATGGGTACACCGATCATCAATCAGCCGCAGGTGGCTATCCTGGCGGTGGGTGCCATTAAGAAACGGGCAGTGGTTGTAGAGACGGCTCAGGGAGATTCTATTGCCATCCGCCACATGATGTATCTGTCAATGTCGTACGACCACCGGATCGTAGACGGTTCATTGGGCGCAACTTTTCTGACGGCGGTAGCCAGGGAATTGGAAAATTTTGATCTGAACAGGGAAATGTAGCCAGGACTCCCTTTTCAAGAAGCCGAACTGAATGCTTATTAAAGATTAAATGCCGGTAAGCCGGATTCCGTTTTTAAAAAAAAATAAACTGAAGCGGTGCCTTGTGCTTATCACCATTCAGGTAGCAACTTCAGGTATTCCCAATGGTGGCCCATAATATGGACGGCAAAAGTGTGCGGCCCGTTGGTCAATACCAGATAGGGCACTTGCAGGGCTATATTGTAGGTAAGGATTTGCCTCAGTACTTTTTCATTGATCTGTATTTGCGGTTCTTTACATTCAACGATCATCCAGGGTCTCGCTTTTTTATAGACAACAATATCACAACGTTTTTTTAACGCGGTTAATTGAATGCCTTTTTCTATCGCCATTAATGAGGCGGGATATTTTAATACCTTTGTTAAATATTGAATAAAATTTTGACGTACCCACTCTTCGGGAGTTAAAACCAGCCTTTTTTTTCTTATCGTATCCCAGATCATCTGTTTACCCTGTTCGCTGGATATTTGAAAATCGGGTTCAGGATAGGCTATCGGTATCAATAAAGGGGCTAAACGATCAGACATAATTTAAAAGCCGAAAGTAAAATAATTCCATTACATTAGAACCAAAACTATGAAGTCAAAAGCAGAAATTGTTGCCAATTGGCTGCCGCGTTATACAGGAGAAGCGTTAGATAACTTTGGAAAATACATCTTGTTGTGTAATTTTTCTAATTATGTGGAGCTTTTTTCCAAATGGAATGATGTGCCTGTAAAAGGAGAGGATTATCCCATGCAATGCGCGACTGCCGGAGAAGTGACGATTATCAATTTTGGCATGGGCAGTGCAAGTGCTGCCACTGTCATGGATCTGTTAAGCGCAATCAACCCTAAAGGGGTGCTTTTCCTGGGGAAATGCGGCGGATTAAAACGCAGCAATCATGTGGGCGATCTGATTCTGCCAATTGCGGCGATAAGAGGGGATGGTGCTTCGGATGATTATTTCCCGCCGGAAGTGCCGGCATTACCGGCTTTTGCATTGCAGAAGGCCATTTCAACCACAATCAGAGACTATAAACGTGATTATTATACCGGAACATGCTATAGCACAAACCGCCGGGTATGGGAGCATGATAATGCCTTTAAAAAGTATTTAAATAAGATCAGGGTAATGGCTGTTGACATGGAAACGGCTACGATTTTCGCCGTAGGATTTTATAATCATATTTCTACCGGAGCTTTGTTGTTGGTATCTGACAAGCCCCTGATAGCCGAAGGCGTAAAAACGGCAGAAAGTGATAAACAAGTTACTAAGAATTACGTAAATGAACACCTGAAAATCGGGATTGATTCACTGAAACAATTGGCCAATAAAGGGTTGACCATTAAGCACCTTAAGTTTTGATGGACAAGTATCTGAAAAATTAAACAGCTAAGAATTAATACATCAATTTCATTAGCCAAGATGCAAAAAAGACGAACAGTAAATAATATTTTTCCAGCTTTTCACGAATCGTTTTTAGTGCCCGGTTCAGATGGTTTTGAACGGTAGATACCGATATTTGCATGTGTCGGGCAATGTCTTCCTGTTTGAGGTGTTGGTCGCGACTAAGCCGGTAGGCTTTTTGTTGCTGTAAGGGCAGTGTATCAATAATTTCCTTCAGTGCATTTTTCAGGTTTTTAAATTGCAGTTGTTCTTCCGGCGTGTTGGCGTTTAATCGGGCGTTTGCTTCCCGTTGTGTTATCAGGGTTTCTTTCGCCATACGTTTTAGCTGGTTCAAAGTATGGTGCTTGGCAACGGTAAAAAGGAACGCACTGAAGCTATTTACATCTTGCAGTTGTTCTCGCTTATTCCATATTTTAAAGAATACGTCTTGTAGGATATCTTCCGACAGGTGTTTGGCAGTGGTTATTCGATAGATGAAAGAATATAATTTATCGTTATAGGCGTAAAATAAGGTGGCGAAAGCCGCTTTATCTCCCCGGCTTATCTGCTGCAGGAGTTGCTTTTCTTTTTCAGGAGATAACGGTGACAATTGAATTGTTTTTCTGTTAACTAAGATAGGAAAAATTTTCTAACTGACGGCGTTAGCCGATTAGTTCGTTCAAAATAGCCGATATTTCTTCTGCTTTATTGAGAACCATTAAATGGGTGCCTCCACCGACGAGTATATCTGCCTTGATGAAACAGATGGGCAGCATATGATCATTATCTCCGTGGATATGAATCAGGTTATCCGGTATAAACTCATTTTTCCAACAAGCCACTTTATGCCAGGCCCAGCGAAAATAGGTTTCATCAATATCATGGATGATCTCTTTTAACAACTGGCTTTCCGCTTTGTTCTGTGTTCCAAACAGCCAGTTGCCCAGGAGTAGTCCCAATTGAGTAAGTAGCTTATAACCCAGCCAGTGATGGACCTTAAAATATCTCAAAAAGCGGAAATAGAAAGGAACCTCATGATAGGTTTTAGCACTAGAAATAAGGATAGTTTTTTCTACGGTAATGTGCTTGTTCATTTCTACCGCTATCATTCCGCCCATGGACATGCCGATGAGGATAGGGTGGGGAGCCGTTACCTGTTCAAGCATCCGGAGCGTATAGGAATCCCAGCTTTCTCTTTTTTTGGGAGTGAGCCAATGAATATAGTGGATACGCATTCCGGGAAGCTCTATATATTGAAGGAGGCGCTCATCTGCGCCCAAACCACTAATGAAATATACGTCTTTCATGCAACCGGGAAAAGATAGTCGAAGGTAAGTTATTTTTAAAGAAAACGGGATTAAAAAAGGTGACACCCTAATGGGTGCCACCTTTGGAAAAGATCAGTGAGTCAATAACTTACTTTTTGTCTTCTTTCGAGTCCGCTTTGCTGTCGGAATCCGCTTTGTCCTCTTCTGTTTCTTTTTTATCCTCTTCTTTTGCGTCTTCGGCTTTAGCTTCAACGCTTTCGGTATTTTCCGGTTTAACGTCGGTTTTAGCTTCAGCCTGAGCTATTTCTTCCTCTTCTTTTTTGCTTTTGGACTTTTCTTCCTCTTCTTCTTTTGATTCCGTTTTTCCTCCTTCCGCAGCCTGAGGGTTTTTCATCTTTTCTTTAATCTCTGCCAATACGCCCAGATCACCGAAAGTAGACTTTTCTACTTTGGACTGGATGTTTTTAACAGCTTTTTTAGTTCTGCCGGCCGCCGCACGTTTTTCTTTGTGGGCCGCTTCTTTTTCATTGGCAATCTTTTGTTCCCAGGTGCGGGTGTGAGAAACCACAATGCGTTTATCTTCCCGGTCAAATTCAATGATCATAACGTCAATGACATCATCAACATTCAGGGTTTTTTCGTCTTCTGTTCTCAGGTGACGGGAAGGCGCGAAGGCTTCCACTCCGTATTGCAGTTGAACAGTAGCCCCTTTGTCATCTTTGCGGATGATCGTTCCCTGGTGAACGGATCCGATCGGGAATACGCTTTCAAAAGTATCCCATGGATCCTCTTCCACCTGCTTGTGGCCGAGGGATAGTTTGCGGCTTTCTTTGTCAATGCTGAGGATCACGACTTCAATTTCTTCCCCTACTTTGGTGAAGTCATGGGGATGGTTGTAGCGTTTGGTCCAGCTCAGGTCGGAGATATGAATCATTCCGCCAATGCCGGTTTCCAGTTCAACGAAGACACCATAAGGCGTGATGTTCTTAACGATGCTTTTGTGGCGACTGTCTATAGGGTATTTTTCTTCTATCGTATCCCATGGGTCTTCCGTCATCTGCTTGATGGAGAGGCTCATCTTACGGTCTTCCTTATTCAGTGTAACCACTTTTGCTTCATATTCCTGCCCCATGTCAAAGAAATCTTTGGCGTTGACGGGAGTAGAGGACCAACTGATTTCAGATACATGAATCAATCCTTCCACACCAGGCAGAATTTCCAGGAAGGCGCCATAATCTTCGATGTTCACAATCTTGCCTTTTACAATAGAGCCTTCTTGGATTTCTTCGGGAAGAGTATCCCAGGGGTGTGGCGTCAGTTGCTTCAGGCCAAGGCTGATGCGTTTTTTCTCATCATCGAAGTCAAGCACGACAACATTAACCTGTTGGTCAAGCTGCAACACTTCCATAGGATGGGAAATGCGTCCCCAGCTGATGTCTGTAATATAGAGCAAGCCATCTACTCCGCCCAGGTCGATAAAGGCGCCAAAATCCGTGATGTTCTTGATCGTGCCCTCCAACACCTGGCCTTTTTCCAGCTTGCCGATGATTTCAGCGCGCTGTTGTTCAAGGTCGCTTTCAATCAGCGCTTTATGAGAAACCACTGCATTGCGAATGGCTTCATTGATTTTAACCACTTTAAATTCCATGGTTTTACCCACGTATTGGTCGTAGTCGGTTACCGGTTTTACATCTATCTGTGATCCCGGAAGGAAGGTCTCCAGTCCATTGATATCAACGATTAACCCTCCTTTGGTCTTGTTGATAATGGTTCCAACGATCACTTCACCGGACTTGTAGGCGTCAACGATGTGCTCCCAGGAGCGGATCACCCGGGCCTGTCTGCGGCTCAGGTGCAACTGGCCATTGCGGTCTTCTTTTTCGATAACGAAGACCTCAACGGTATCGCCTAATTTCAGGTCTGGCGTATCTCTGAACTCATTGAGTGAGATCAATCCATCTGATTTGAAACCGATATTGATTACTGCATCGGTTTTGGTCAAGCCCACTACATAACCCTGAATTACCTGTTCTTCCTCTATGTCTTTGAAAGTCTGGTCGTATAGCTTGTCGTATTTTTCCTGTTCTTCTTTGGAATAAGTAGAAACGTTGCGTTTGTCTACGGACCAGTCGAAGTCGTCATGGGCCGATTCTTTGGATTCTTCAGCCGCTGCCGCTTCCTGTTCAGCCTTTATATCGGTTTTTTCTTCCTCCGGCGCTTCTTCCCCGGCTTCTTCTTTAGCGGTCTCTTGGTCCGTGGCTCCTTCTTGCTGCGGAGTCTCTTCTTCCGCCTTTTCTTGAGGAGCCTCTTGTTTTGCAGCCCCTTCTTGCTGCGGAGTCTCTTCTTCCGTCTTTTCTTGAGGAGTCTCTTGTTTTGCAGCCCCTTCTTGCTGCGGTGTTTCTTCTTTAGGGTTATTTGCAGCTGCTTCCTTATTTGGTGTCGCTGTTTGTTCGGGCTGCGTTTCAGCGTTTTGAGTGTTTACATTTTTGTTTTCTTCCAAAATTTAATTCCTCCTTTTAAGTGAGATTTGTGGATTCTTTTGTTAAGCCTTTTTCTGCTTCCACATTCGCAGGCAAAGGCGCTTAAAAATGGAGGGCAAAGGTAAGTATTTCGGTATTTATATCAAAAATATCTGATATAGTTTTAAGAAAATGTGATGAATTTAAGTATTTTTGTCCCCTTATCCCCCGAGGTGCATGCGTTCATTCATATTACATATCATTGATTTTTTTTATTTTCCGTTTATTGCCAGGTGGATTCCCAAAAGAACCTTCAGATACCTGGCGTGTGGTAGTACTTCTACTACTTTAGACCTCCTGGTCTTTTACATCAGTTACCATTACATCGTAGATGAGCAGTTGGTACATCTGCCGTTTGTGACGATAAGCGGGTATATCGCCGCCTTCATCATCGCTTTTTGTGTGAGTTTTCCGGTCGGTTTTATGCTTTCCAAGTATGTGGTCTTTCCCGAATCCCACTTGCGGGGAAGGATTCAGTTGATCCGGTATTTTTTGATCGTCGGGTGTTGTATATTATTGAATTATATATTACTTCATTTCTTTGTCGGTGTGGTCCATTTGTTTCCGACTGTCGCCAAGTGCTTTGCCACGGTTGTTGTAGCTTTGTTCAGTTATTTTACGCAGAAGTATTTCACCTTCCGGATGAAATCGGAAATACACGCTGCGGATAAGGCACTGCACCGGAAGAACCGGAATGGTCAATCGGCCGGCTCCCGCTCCAAGCCTTTAAAAAAGCAATCTCTGCACCGGGGTTCATAAAGTTCTTTGGCGCCCAGCCTGAATTGTTCGCTGTCGTTTGACTTTCTATAGGTGAAACTGGCGATATTACCGCATTGCATGCAGATCGCGTGCAATTTGGTGATGTAATCCGCTTTGGCCAGCAAGGCGGGAACCGGTCCATAGGGATTTCCCCTATAATCCATATCCAGGCCGGCGACAATGACGCGGATCCCTTCGGCGGCTAACCGGTCACATACGGCAGGGAGCGCATCATCAAAAAATTGGGCTTCATCTATTCCTGCTACCTGAATTTCTTTACAGTGGGGAGGAATGTCTTCCGCATGACCGACGGTGATAGAAGTGAGCCCGCGCTCGTCATGGGAAACAATACGGTCACTGGCGTAGCGGGTGTCTACAGCCGGTTGAAAGATCGCCACCGGCTGGTTGGCGATCCTGGCGCGCTTCAGGCGGCGGATCAGCTCTTCTGTTTTTCCTGAGAACATGGATCCGCAAATAACTTCTATCCATCCTTTTTTTCCTTCATTAATCAGTGGTTCGATAAACATGGTATTAAATTTGCCTGTGGTAATTAAAATAAATACCTTTACAATTAGGTTTTGATAATATGTATTGTAAACCAAAAATGCAATCTATAGAAAATGAAGGAAAATATTGCAGTGCTGATTGATAAATTGCAGGAATTAAAAAATGAGGATGCAGCGATAAGTGAGTTGTCTCATTATACGAAACAACTCTATGCCGAGTTGATGTGCGCTAAAAGTGAAAACGATAAAAAGCAATCCACCAAAAAAGTATCCGTCATTATGCCGGGCTATGACCCACGGCAAGAAAAACAAAACAACCAACAAGCGGTTTCCCGGCCGGTTCTTTCTGACCAGGAGAAACACCAGTGGCGGGAGAAAGAAGAGGCGCAAAATAACAGAAAAGAAAAAGAGGCGGAAAAGTATGCTTACTCCGCCGAGGTAGCCGGAAATTCACAGGCCACGCTATTTGAAAATGAAGAACCCCCGGAGGTCGAAAAGTCTGATGACGTGCCTAAGGAATTGAATGATATGATTGCCGAACGGCGACCTTCCTTGAATGACCGCCTTAAAACAGAAAGAGAAGAGCTTGTTAGTCGTCTGAGCAATGGATCGGTAAGAGACTTAAACCAGGCCATAGGTTTAAATGAAAAATTTGGTTTTATCAATGAACTTTTCCGGGGAGATCAGTCTTTGTATAGCCGTTCCATCAAAACGATCAATGAATGCAAAGATTTGGATCAGGCGCTTTATTGGATCGATCGTGAGTTGAAAATAAAACTGGGCTGGCAAGAAAAAAATAAAACCGTACAGCATTTCTATGCACTGATCAGAAAACGCTTTTCCTGAATATATTCCATAATCTCCTTTGTAGCCCCTAAGTTGTCACGGATGTATCCACCGGCTTTTTCTCCCGCTGCTGTGCAGATAGACGTTTGGGAAAGTTGGGGGAGCAGTTGACTGAATTCGGCTTCATTGTGGACCACAAAAGCGCCTCCCCGCGCGATCAACGCATGGGCCTCTTTAAATTTTTGATAATTCGGGCCAAAAATTACAGGAATATGATTCACAGCCGCTTCGAGGATATTGTGAATACCCTTTCCGAATCCGCCACCGATGTAGGCTACATCGGCTAACCTGTAGACAGCAGACAGCATGCCGATATTGTCGAGGATCAAGACGCTTGCCGACTTTCCCGCCTCCGGGTCCTTTTGCAGCGCGGAGTAGCGAATCGTCTGCGCGTGAAATAGTTTTTCTATGTCTTGAAGGCGGGCGTCGTTGATTTCGTGAGGTGCGATAATCCATTTGGGTATCCGCCTCATAGACGTTTTGATAAGGTCCTCATCCGGGGGCCAGGTGCTTCCGGCGACCCAGCAGGTTTTTTTGTCAATGAACCGAACTATTTCCGGAAATTCCCGTGCCCTGTCAGCCAGTTGCTGTACCCGGTCCACACGCGTATCACCGGCAACCCGAAAACGAGATATGCCCGCATTCCGCAAAATATCCGCGGATGTACGATCTTGTAGAAACAAGCAGTCGTATCCTTTAAGTAAATCTTTAAACAGCCGGCCATACGGCTTGAAAAAGAGCTGCTCTTTTCTAAAAATCCCGGATACGAGCAGTACCGGCCTTTGTTGCCTTTGTAATTCCCGGATGAAATAGTACCAAAATTCATATTTTACAAATACGGTAAGCTTTGGTCTAAGGAGGTTTACCCATTTTTTGGCTTTTTGGGGGGTATCTGCCGGCAGATAGCTGACCTGGCTGGCCCCGGAATAGTTTTTTCTTATCTCATAGCCGGATGGCGAAAAAAAGGTAAGCAGGATATACAAGTCGGGTTTCTTTTTTCTAAGGGCCTCGATCAGTGGTCTCCCTTGTTCAAACTCTCCCAGAGAAGCACAGTGGATCCACACGTCCACGCCCTCAGGAGGAATACATCGGGCTAAACGGGGGATGAGGTTTTTTCTACCGGTGACCCACTTTTTAGCTTTTTTATTGAATATGGCAGTGATCCGGATGAGCAGAACATAACAGCGGATCGATAAGTTATATATGGTTTTTACGATAAGGTTCATCGTTTCTAGTCCTTAAATTTGTATTTTTGCCGGCTATATAAAAGCATAACGCTATGACCCCCATAAAAATGGTTGACCTGGATCGCCAATATCAGAAGATAAAACCTGAAATAACAGCTTCATTCCAGGATATCCTCGAAAATACCGCTTTTATCAATGGCCCGCAAGTTCAGGAATTTTGCGGCAAGTTAGGGGATTATCTTGGAGTAAAGTGGGTGATTCCTTGCGCGAATGGTACGGACGCGCTTCAGATCGCCCTGATGGCGCTGGATTTAGAGCCAGGGGATGAAGTGATCACGCCTTCTTTTACTTTTATTGCGACGGCGGAGGTCGTAGCGCTTTTGCGGCTGAAACCGGTTTTTGTAGATGTGGACCCGGTCACTTTTTGCATGGATCCGCAGGCGGTTAGGCAAGCGGTTACCCCAAAGACAAAAGTGATTATTCCGGTCCATTTATTTGGGCAAAGTGCTGATATAGCATCCATTATGCAATTGGCAGAGGAAAATAATTTGACTGTAATCGAGGATAACGCTCAGGCGATTGGTAGCGATTATACGTTTACAGGCGGGACCAAGCTTAAAACCGGAGCGATTGGGACGATCGGTTGTACTTCTTTTTTTCCTTCCAAAACCTTGGGGTGTTACGGCGATGGCGGAGCGATTATGACTGATGATGAAAAGCTGGCTAAGAAATTAAGCATGATTGCTAACCATGGGCAGAGCAGACGTTACTACCACGATGTAGTGGGATGTAATTCCCGTTTGGACAGCCTGCAGGCCGCCGTTTTAAGCGTTAAAATTGACCACCTCGATGAGTATATTGCGGCCCGAAGAAAGGCTGCCGATTACTATGATGCAGGACTGAACGATATCGCCGGCATAGAGATACCCAAAAGAACCTCCTACAGCAAACATACCTTTCATCAATATACGGTAAAGGTGAAAGACGGCCAAAGGGATGCATTGCATCAACATTTGGTTGAAAGGAATGTTCCAACAATGATCTATTATCCTGTACCTGCTCATGCACAGCAGATGTTTGCGGAGCTAAAAGGCATCCCGGAATATTTGCCGGTAACCGATCAGTTAAAAGAAGAAGTGTTATCTCTGCCGATGCATACCGAGTTGGATGAAGAACAATTGGCTTATATTGTGTCCGGTATACAGGAATTTTTTAATAAATAGTGCTTATCAAAAAATAAACCAATGAAGAAAACGATTCTAATTACAGGGGGGGCAGGATTTATTGGCTCTCATGTTGTCCGGCTTTTTGTAACCCGGTATCCTGATTATCGGATTATCAACCTGGATGCACTGACTTATGCCGGGAATCTGGAGAATATCCGGGATATTGAAGAAGCTGAAAATTATGTTTTTGAGAAGGGAGATATTACGGATGCCGAAAAGGTGACCGCACTTTTCGAACAGTATCAGTTTGACAGCGTCATCCATCTGGCAGCCGAGAGTCATGTAGATCGTTCCATATTGGATCCACTTTCTTTTGTAAAAACTAATGTTTTAGGTACAGCCAACCTGTTAAACGCGTGTCGGGCATTTTGGAAAGAAGACATGGGAGATAAGCTGTTCTATCATGTATCTACAGATGAAGTATATGGTTCTTTGGGAAAGGAAGGATATTTTACTGAAGATACCCGGTATGATCCTCGTTCTCCTTATTCGGCTTCCAAAGCGTCCTCCGATCATTTAGTCCGTTCATATTTTCATACGTTTGGATTACCTGTCGTGATCTCCAACTGTTCTAATAATTATGGGGCGAATCAATTTCCGGAAAAGCTTATTCCATTGGCTATTCACAACATCAAAACCAATAAGCCGGTTCCGGTTTATGGTACCGGAGACAACATTCGTGACTGGCTTTGGGTAAATGATCATGCGCGTGCTATTGATGAAGTATTCCACCATGGAGAGAAAGGAGAGACGTATAATATAGGAGGGTTTAATGAATGGAAAAATATAGATCTGATCCGCTTGCTGTGTTCCGTCATGGATAAAAAATTAGACAGAGAAGAGGGGACTTCTGCGAAGTTGATCACCTTTGTGAAGGATCGTGCAGGCCATGACAAGCGCTATGCCATAGATGCAGGTAAAATCAATAAAATGCTCGGCTGGACTCCTTCAGTTACCTTTGAAGAAGGACTGGCCATTACAGTGGATTGGTACCTAAGCCACGAGGAGTGGCTGAAAAGTGTCAATAGTGGAGACTATCAGAAATATTATAAAGAGCAGTACGAACAGCGGTAGTTAAACCTTATTGTGGCAATAAGTCTTCAGCGTACAAATAAAGGTTAATCCGAGGTGCTAATGCTGCTGCTATAACTGTCGTTTTCCTTTTTTACCTTAATTTTAGTGTGATCACCAACGAGATTACGGTATTTTTTATAATAGCGTTCAGGTTGTTTTTTGCCGTTTATGAATAACCCGTTCTTGTCTAAACGAATTTTATAGTTTTCGTCATTTTGAATCAGGCCATCTTGTCGCATGCGATTGACCAAGCGGTTGATCCGGATGTTTTTTTGTCCGTTGTTCATAATGATAACTGAAGTATCCTGAAGCCCGGTTATCTGCATATCAACTTTTGAGAGAATAGAGTCCAGATCCGGCATATTATCGGAAACAGTGGTCCGGAAACTATCCATTTTTGCTTGCCAGCTTTTACTGTTCAATTGCTGTCTTAAAGTCTGAGCTTGTTGCTGTATGGCTTCTCGTTGTTGTTGCCATTCTCTGCTTTGAAAATATTGCCGTAGGCTTGCAGCATATTTTTTCACAGATTGTTTATAATGTTTCCAATCTTCACCGTTAAAGTATTGGCGCATATAGGAAGTAGCATGGGCAAGGATAGAATCCAGACCTACGGCCAAAGAGTCTGTAAGGGCAGGAGCGTCGGGA
>CAYXRN010000043.1:14303-23220 GCA_964467635.1 uncultured Chitinophagaceae bacterium
CGTCGGGAACGTCGGGAGTAGCGGGAGGATTAGGAGGAGCAGGGGCAGCAGGAGCAGAAGCGATTGGATCCGGTAAGGTGTCCGGATGAGAAGGGGCAGCAGCTGGTGATGCCATGGTGATGCCGGCAGCTTTAGCAGGGGTTGTCTCTTGTGCATGAGCGGCCGTATCCTTCATTTCGGATGATGAGTGGCCAGGGGCACTGTTTTGAAGGTAATCCACTTGAGGAGTGGAACTCTTCTGGGGAACAAACCAGGAAATTGAAATGATCGAGCCGAGAATAAATAAAAGGACCAGCAACTTTTGTGCTACATTTAATTTTTTCTTTTTCATTTCCATAATGTGCTTAATGCGTTGATACAAGTGCTGCTTTTTGGAGGTTGCCGCTAAGGCAAACTGTCCTTTATCCCATCTGTTTTCTTCCAATGCCAGAAGGCTTTCCGCATATATTTTGGGTTCCTTTTCGGCAATGACCCATTCATCGCAGGCTAACTCTCTTTCTTTTCTTATGTTTTTGGAGAGCAACCAGATAAAAGGATTAAAGAATAATAGCGTCTCCACTACGGTTTGTATGATATTGACCAAAAAATCGGCTCGTTTAATATGGGCGAGCTCATGGAGCAGAATGGTTTCTATCTGCTCAGGAGTAAGGTTATTAACGATGCTGAACGGCAGGTAAATCACAGGCTTAAAGTAGCCGATGACTACCGGAATATCGATTTTTTCGGACAGATACAGGCCTACTTTTCTGGAAATCTGCCAGGCGTTTGCCAGTTTTGCAAGATACTTTTCCCAGGCCGGATCAAAAGGAAATGTGCGCGTATGTCGGATCCTCTGCATGAGGTACAGATCACGAATGACTTTTCCTGAGAAGAAGAGCAGCCCTATCGCATACAGGCTAACCAGGTAAATCAACCATCCTCCGGTCAGAGGTTTTGCTATATTGCTGTCGGAAAAATAGGGCAGGGAAGCAGTTGTTCCGGACGCTATGGCTGTCGGGACGGTGACAGTAATCTCCGTGGCGGCATACATACGCTCCCATTGATGATAAAAAGTAAAAAGAAATGCAATCAAAATACCGGCCATCGCGATGACAGAAAGCATATAGCGGATTTTAGCCGGAGCATTTTTTAAAAATTTTAGCAACAATTGTAATGCCAGGTAGATAATGGCTGCCTGCCAGAAAGAATGGATCAGGGACCAGCCTAAACTATAAATGAATGATGTAAACATGGCTAACGTTTTTTCAGGTTATTTTTCTTTGTGCTGTTCCAGTTTTTTCAAATAGGCTTTAATCGCTTGTAATTCCTCTGCAGATGCTTTATAGTTACCGAGCGCCTGCAGAACAAGTGAAGACGAGGAGCCGCCGAATAAGGTATGTATCAAGCGATCTACCATTAATTTTTGCGTCGTATTCTGTGATAAAGCGGCCTGGTAAACATGGGAGCGGGCAGAAGTGTCCCGCTTTACTAAACCCTTATCATGCATAATTTGCATCAGCTTTAACGTGGTTGTATAACCGGATGTTTTGCTTTTTTCCAGAATGTCGTGTACTTCCCGGACTGTAGCAGATCCTTTATCCCATAGGATGCGGAGTATTTCCAATTCACGCTCCGTGGGCTTTGTGTTTTTCATTTTACGAATGTTTTCGTAGGCAAACGTACGAATATTTTCGTAAATAGAGATTGGAAATGGCCCCTTAACAATATTTTAACAAAATTTAAGACGTGTATTTTACCGGCGGAACAGAACTGAGGATGAGCTGGTGGCGGCCATCACTAAGCTTACTCTTTTGGTCACGTGCACCTAAAAGGACCACCATGGTAGAAACCGGGGAGAAAGCCCTGTATAGGGCTTCAACTTCTCGCCGGTTCAATTTTGAGTGGATTTATTTGCTTTCTTTAAAAGGATTCACGCCCATATTATGCCAGGTAAACGCATAGCGGTCCGTAAGTTCCTGAATAAGTTTTTCGGTATTCATGCCGGTTCCGTGCCCGGCATTGTGTTGAATTTGAATCAAAGTAGGATGACCACTTGCATTAGCTGCTTGCAAAGCAGCAGCAAATTTAAAGGAATGTGCGGGTACTACCCGGTCGTCGTGATCAGCGGTCCAGACGAGGGTAGCCGGGTATTTTACTCCCTTTTTGATATTTTGTAAAGGAGAATAGCCCAGCAGGTACTCGAACATCTCTTTAGAATCTTCGGCTGTGCCATAATCGGAGGCCCATCCTGCTCCGGCGGTAAACTTGTTGTAACGAAGCATATCCAGTACGCCGGCCCATGGCAGCGCCACCTGCATCAGGTCGGGTCGTTGCGTCATTACCGCTCCTACCAGCAATCCGCCGTTGGACCCACCTGCAATCGCCAGGTAAGGGGAAGAAGTGTATTTTTGGGAGATAAGGTATTCCGCTGCGGCTATGAAATCATCAAAGACATTTTGCTTATGCATTTTTGTACCTGCTTCATGCCAGGCTTGGCCATATTCCCCTCCGCCTCGTATATTGGCTTGCGCGTAAACACCGCCGTGATTCAGCCAGACCATGCGTGTGCTGCTGAAAGAAGGCATCAGGCTCGCGTTGAACCCGCCATAACCATAGAGATAGGTGGGGTTTTTGCCGGTTAATTCTACCCCTTTCTTATAAACAATATACATAGGTACTTTTGTACCGTCCTTACTTTTATAAAATACCTGTTTGGTGATATAATCTTCCGGATTAAACTCCAGGTTAGGTTGCCAATATAGAGAAGAAGTTCCGTTGTCAATATCATAACGATAAATGGTGGAGGGGTAAGTGAAGGATGTAAAAGTATAATACAGCTCTTTTTGATCTTTGCGGCCGCCGAAGCCTCCTACATTACCGGAGGTAGGCAGTTTAATCTCCCTGATCTGGTTTCCCGCTTTATCAAACTGAATCACTTTGTCTTTTACATCGACCATGTAAGTGGCAAAGAAATAGCCGCCTACGGAAGATACCGACATTACATTCTCAGTTTCTGGAATGACGTCTTTCCAATGGTCCGGTGCAGGGTGTGCCGCATCGACCTGTACCAGCCTGTAATTGGGGGCGTCGCGGTTGGTATAGATGTAGAGGGTACTGCCATCGTTATCCACGATGCCTTGTTCGCTCTCATAACCTTGTACAACGGGAACAATCGGCCCATTGCTAAAGAGGTCTTTGATATACAATTCATTTCCTGTCGTAGTTTCGGCGCCAGAAATAACCAGGTAGCGCTCGTCTTCAGTTACATATCCACCAATGTAACGATGCGGCTGTCGCGCTCCGCCGAAAATGAACTTATCTTCGGATTGCGGGGTGCCTAGTTTGTGATAAAACAGGCTGTGATGGATGGTTTTATAGGTTAGCCTGTTTTTTCCTTCCGGAACCTCATAGGTAGAATAATAGAAACCTTCGTCTCCCTTCCAGGAAACACCGCTGAACTTGACGTTTTTAATGGTGTCTTCAATAAGCTTTCCGGTACGGGTATCCATTACCAGCACATCACGCCAATCTGAGCCGCCATGAGATACCAGGTACGCCATAAGAATTCCGTCATCGGTGAAGGAGGTTCCCTGCAGGGTTACACGGCCGTTGTCGGAAAAAGTGTTCGGGTCCAGAAATACTTCAGCGGAGGCGGTGTCATCCGGGCTTTTCATCCGGTATAAAACAGATTGATTTTGTAGTCCCGAGTTCTTGTAGAAATAGTAATATGCGCCATGCTTGCGGGGGGGCGACATGCGCGCGTAATTTAAGTCTGCGGCGATTTCTTTTTTGATCTCAGTACGAAAGGGGATTTGGGAAAGGTAATGGTTGGTTACTTCATTTTGTGCATCCACCCATTTTTCCACTTCAGCTGCTGTATCCTGCTCCAGCCAGCGATAGGGGTCCGGTACTTTTACGCCCCAATAGGTGTCTACCGTGTCTACGGTTTTGGTTTCGGGATATTGGATGGTTTCTTGTTTTGTATTGTTGGAATGACAGGCAATCATAAATGCTAATAAATTAAACAGTAGTATTTTTTTCATAACGGTACTTTGGGGGTAAAAATAAGGAATTTACAGCGATCGGTGTGGCTTGATAGAACTTGATAGAATGAGGGCTTGGGAAGCATGGAGTCAGGATTGATCAATTCTAGGATATATGGTAAAAGGTGTCAAGAAAGAAAAAGACGACTTAGACTGGCGGCAATCTATCCCCATCGGTTTCGATCAATGCAGTTCAATGAGCCTTCGTGGCTGTGAAATCATGACTGTGAATAATACCTGATGCTTTGTTCAAAGTGGATTTGAACAGCACTGTCTTTTAGCAACGAAAAAAAGCTTTTATGAGGAGGAAGTCCCGGAACGTTTCACTGAGCCGCTGAATGGTTGGGGAGGGGCGATGGTTCATTATGCGTTTTTTTGTATCTTTCCGAATATTTTTGACCCTAGCCTGTATTTTTACAGGCCGTTTTTACGCTTTCCTTATGAGTAAACATCTACGATTATTTACTTTCTTAGTCATTCCGGTTATATTTCTTTTTTCCTGCCGAAAAGACAAAAATGTACCAGCTTCGCTTGGTAGTGATGTATATGTAGCTGGTTTTTTATATGCGGGTAACTCCGCTCAAGCCGTGGTCTGGAAGAACGGGGTGCCACAGTTCATGAGCGAAGAGTATTCCGAAGTGAATGGAATGGTCTTTTCTAACGGGAGCCTCTATGCCGTAGGTTATGAACGCGAAAAACGGCATCCCTGGCATGTTGCTAAACTGTGGGGAGGAAAAGGCAGCAAAACCCTTTCAATCGGAGTACCTGGTGGCCGTGCAACATCGGTTGCCGCAGTTGGCGACGGTGTTTATGTAGTGGGCTATGTAAACAGCTATAATAGTAAAAATAAGACTGCTGTATTATGGAGAAATGGCGGGGCTCAGCTTCTTTCTGATGGAAAGCAAGAAACAAATGCTCTTTCAATAGCTACATCCGGGGACGACATCTATGTGGCGGGATATGAGGATGTGGAGGAAGCAGGCATAATGGCTGTACTCTGGAAGAATGGCACAGCACAACCACTTACGGACGGACAATACCAGGCTATGGCACTCCAAGTAGCGGTTTCGGGCGAAGACGTCTATGTGGCAGGCTACACGTACAACGCCGCGAATAAATTGGTAGCTAAACTTTGGAAGAATGGAGTAGCGCAATCATTGTCCGATGGTTCGCAGGCCGCAAAAGCTTGTGCGGTAGCCGTATCCGGTGGAGACGTTTATGTAGCCGGCTACATAGCCAACAAGGCCATCCTTTGGAAGAATGGAGTAGCACAATCACTTACTGACGGCTCCCACATTGCCGTTGCTAAATCAATAGCCGTATCGGGTGAGGATATTTATATTGCAGGTTATGAATACAATGACGCGCAGGTGCGTGTAGCCAAGTTGTGGAAAAACGGTGTGGAGCAAATCCTTTCCGATGGCCTTCAGAACGCGGTTGCCAACACCGTAATCATAGGCCCTAAAAGATGAGCGTGAAGTATAGTCACTTATTACCTTCTGCAGACAAAAAGTCCGGTAGAAAATGCGGGACATTTGATTACCTATTTACTGATACCTTTTTTGCCGTAAACAAAGGGATTAAATCCCTGCTAAGCCTTGACAGGCGTTATATTGAGGGGAATATCGAAGAAAAAAGGAAAATAATCGGTTCAATGTACCCCGAAAAATTGGGGTTTGACGGATTGCGACTGCGAACCAACAGAGTAAACGAAATTGCCATGTATATTTATAAGATAAACAGCGTGTTATCTAATAAAAAATGCCGGACAAATGGAGCTCATTCCACTTTGTCCGGCCAAGTAGCGAGGGCTGGATTCGAACCAACGACCTTCGGGTTATGAGCCCGACGAGCTACCTCTGCTCTACCTCGCAATGTTAGCCGCTTTGTTTAGCGGACAGCAAAGGTACAAGGAACAATTTATCCCGCCAAATAAAAAACGAAGATTTTTTAATTAAAGCCTGGAAAACAAATAGCTTTGTTCATTGAGATAGCCAAATTTCGCTATATTTGATCTGGAAAAGGTTAGCAGTAAAGTCAAACGTTTATTTTATGGAAAATGGGGTTGTAACCGTCCGGGAAATTGCCAGACGATTAAATATTTCGCCCTCTACCGTGTCCCGGGCGTTAAGTGATCATCCCCGGATTGGTCTTCGCACGAAAATGCGGGTAAAAAAACTGGCAGAGGAATTGGGGTATGAACCCAATCGGCAGGCTATTGCTTTTAAGCAACGCAAAACCTTTACACTTGGATTGATCTTGCCAGGATTGCAGGAGGAATTTTTTTCTGATGTCATTACGGGTATTGAGGATGTAGCATTGCAAAAGGGATACAGTGTACTGATCGGACAATCGCACAATGATATTGTTCAGGAAAAACAAATATTGAAAACGATGCTGGAGCACAGGGTGGATGGGCTCTTGATTTCCATATCGAAAGATACTGCTGATATCAGCTATTTTAAAGAACATAACAAATATAATATCCCCATAGTGTTTTTTGACCGCGTTCCCCAGGATAGTTCTGCTATTCATGCCGTTTGGTGTAATATTTATGATACCACTATTCAGGCTATTGATTATCTTGTTCAAAACGGCCATAAAAGAATTGCCTTTTTGAGAGGACCGGCTACTTTGAAAATTAAAGACGAACGAATCAGAGCCTACAAAGACAGTATATCTAAACATGGCCTTTCCGAAAACCCCGAATATGTTTTACGCAGTGACCTGTCTTCTCACTCTACATGGAAAGGAATGAAGCACCTGCTACAGCTTGCTGAACCACCCGATGCGGTAATTGCATTTAACGATACTGTCGCTTTAGATGCCATTCGTTTTAGCCGGGAACAGGGACTCAAAATAAATACTGATATATGTTTTGTCAGTTATGGCAACTGGTCCATTACGGAATATATGGATTCCCGACCCCTTATTTCGATTGAACAGTTTCCTTACGAACAAGGCAGTAAGGCGGCCGAACTCTTGTTTGAGATCTTAGACCAAAAGGGTGAGACGGCTCCTAAAAACATTATGCTCAGAAGTGAAATGGTCATCCATCAATGACAACGGAGATAGCCATCGAGCATTTCTCGAAGGATTCTACTCGCGTGACATTGACACTGTATACAGACTATATTTAAATTTAGGTTGATTCTATATTCTTTGCTGGCTTTTATAAAAAATGCGCAATCGTTTGAATCAATACTTCGCGTATCATTTCTGAAAAAATATTTTAGCCTGCCATAAAACATATTACCTTAGTGTCCGTTAATTCGACAGATGCTATAATAGCCGAATGTTCCTTGGCAAAATATCTCGCTGAGAAATTGAATGACGGGTTTAAAAGCAAGCATTAATAAAAATTTGTATGTGCTGTGAAGAGAGAGAACGTCCGGAGCCAGGGAAGCCGCCGGTTACCTTGCAGTCATAGAAGGATTAATTGACACTTAAAAGTGATAAGAATTTTTATGCAAACGATTAAATCCAATATTATACTGTTTCTGATCATCATTGCCATGTTTTGTCTTGGGTTAAATGGTTGCAAAGGCACACATGTGATCAGCGAAACCGAGGCGTTGCCCGGTAATGCGCTCAAAGTACCGCTTGGTGGCAATTCCTGGCGCGATGGGGAGGGCAGCGGCCAGATAACCGATGAAGGAATTAAAGAATGGAGCGGGCAGGATGTTTCTTTTACCGCTTACGTCCGTATAAATAGACCAGGCAGTCTGAGAGTCTGGTTGGATGCTGTTGTTCCTTCCGGGCAATCCGTTTTACGTGTACTTATCAATGATCAAGACCAGAAAATAAGCTTATCCGCCGGCGAGGATCAACCGGTTTATGCAGGCGAGTGGCAGGTGAAAGATACCGGATATGTAGCTATTAAAATAGAAGGAATCTCCAAAGAAGGGGAGGTGTTTGCTGATATTCAGAACCTTCAAGTTTCCGGTACAGCTGTCGACAATCAGACGGCCTTTGTCAAGAACAATAACGGGCGGTTTTTCTACTGGGGCAGAAGAGGCCCCTCTGTGCATCTTAACTATAAAGTACCGGAGGGGGTAAAAATAGAGTGGTTTTATAATGAAGTAACGGTTCCTAAAGGAGAGGACGTTTTGGGTTCCTATTTTATGGCGGACGGATTCAGCGGGGGATATTTTGGTATGCAGGTCAATTCGCCCACGGTTCGGCATATCTTATTTTCGGTGTGGAGTCCGTATAAAACGAATGATCCCAACGAAATTCCCGAGGGTCAGAGAATACAACTATTGAAGAAAGGAGAAAAAGTGCATGCGGGAAAATTTGGCAATGAGGGCTCCGGCGGGCAGAGCTATCTGAACTATCCGTGGAAGGCCGGTAATACCTATAAGTTTTTATTGCATGGTGTACCAGACGGCCCAGGACACACTATTTACACGGCGTATTTTTATGCGCCGGAAGAAGGCCGGTGGCTATTGATTGCCAGCTTTCGCCGGCCTAAAAGTAGTACTTATTTGAAAGGACTGTATTCTTTCCTGGAGAACTTCTCTCCCCGCCAAGGTGATATTGAAAGGCATGTCTTGTTTGGTAATCAATGGATTCGTACAGCCAACGGACTATGGATAGAGCTCAATAAAAGTAAGTTTACCGTGGACAATACGGGGAGGAAAGGTTATCGGATGGACTATGCCGGTGGTGTGAAAGGGCGTTGGTTTTATCTGAAGAATTGTGGCTTTTTTGATCATTATACCCCTGTTGACAGCTGGTTTGAAAGAGCAAAAACAGGTAATCAACCTGAAGTGAACTTTAATCAGCTTCCCTGAAGTAAATATTCTGCTGTTCCTTTTTCAAAGCCCAGCCGGAATGGGGATAAACCAAGATTTAACACTTTCCATCAGAGAATGGACTTGTAAATCTTGTGG
>CAYXRN010000044.1:0-22981 GCA_964467635.1 uncultured Chitinophagaceae bacterium
GCCTGCTTCCGACGACTTAAAATAAAAAAACAGGCTTATGGCTTTAGAACAACAGATTAATGAAGGCATTAAAGCTGCCATGAAAACGAAAAATGAGCCTGAACTACGCGGGCTCCGCGCCATTAAGGCGGCTATTCTACTTGCTAAAACTGCCGGTGGGGCTTCTACGGCCCTGTCAGCAGCCGAAGAAACCAAGTTGTTGCAGAAATTAGTGAAGCAACGTAAAGACTCCCTGGAGATTTATCAACAGCAAAATCGTCCTGATCTGGCGAGAAAGGAGGAGGAGGAAATCGCTGTAATCGAAAATTTTTTACCGGAGCAGATGGCCGAAGAAACCGTCAAAGCCCGGCTTCAGCAGATCATTGCCGAGACGGGAGCCAGCAGTCCGGCAGATATGGGGAAGGTCATGGGGGCTGCCATGAAACAACTGGCCGGGAAAGCAGACGGCAAGCTGATTTCCTCCCTGGTCAAAGAATTACTTGCTAAACAGTAACGCGGAACCCCCTGCTTAAAGGAAGCTTCCATGTGAAACGGGGCTGGGGTTTTTAAACTTTCCGCTACAGCTAAACAAACATTAATGACAATTTCATATAACTGGTTAATTGAATTTTTGGGGAACGACACGACCTCCGTTCCCGATCCTGAAAGCTTATCGAAGATATTAACGGATATCGGACTTGAAGTAGAAACCCTGGAAAAATACGAACAAGTACCCGGAGGGCTGGAAGGCCTCGTTATCGGGAGTGTGATAGAAGTGAAGCCACATGGCAATGCCGATCGGCTGAAAATAACCCATGTGGACGTAGGAGCGGAGGGGCCATTAAAAATAGTATGCGGGGCACCGAATATAGCAGAAGGACAGCGGGTGGTGGTGGCCCCGGTGGGGGTAACGATATTTCCGGTTGATGGGAAACCCGTGACGATGAAAAAAGCCAGCATTCGGGGAGAAGAGAGTTTTGGTATGATCTGCGCAGCCGACGAAATAGGCCTGGGAGAAAGCCACGACGGCATCATGACACTTTCTGAAGCGGCCAAGCCGGGAATGAAGGCCAAGGCCTATTTCCAGCCTGCCGAAGACTGGATATATGAAATCGGTCTGACGCCCAACCGCATGGACGCGATGAGCCACCTGGGGGTGGCCCGGGATGTTTGTGCAAGATTAAATTATGCTTCTAAAACGGAATGGCATTGCCAGCCCATCGCTGTGGATGCTTTTAAAGCGGATGAAAACAGCCTGCCGGTAGCGGTAACCATTGAAAACGAAACGGCCTGTCCCCGGTATGCCGGGGTCACGTTGTCGGGCATACGGGTGGCACCCTCTCCCGAGTGGCTGCAGCAACGTTTGAAGGCAATAGGCGTGCGTCCGATTAATAATGTGGTGGATATCACCAATTACGTTTTGCATGAATGCGGCCAGCCGTTGCATGCATTTGACTTTAATGCCATTAAAGGGCAAGAGATCAGGGTGAAAAATCTGGCAGAAGGGAGTCCGTTTGTGACCCTGGACAAGGTGACCCGTAAGCTGGCTGCAACGGACCTGATGATCTGCAACGCTGCTGAAGGCATGTGCATAGCCGGTGTATTCGGTGGCCTGCATTCGGGCGTCACGGAAAAAACAACAACTATTTTTCTGGAAAGCGCTTATTTCGATCCGGTGAGTATTCGCCGTACTTCCTTCCGGCATGGGTTGCGCACGGACGCGGCTACCCATTTTGAAAAAGGAGTAGCTGTTTCAGGAGTGATCTACGCGCTTAAAAGAGCGGCTTTGCTCATGAAAGCACTATGCGGGGCCCGGGTTGTATCAGAGATTGTAGATGTTTATCCGGTCCCTAGGCAGAAAACTAGGATTACTTTGAAGCGGAATTACCTGGTGCGGCTTAGTGGTAAAGAATATACGATGGAGCAGGCGGCCTCTATTTTGGGTAGTCTGGGCTTCGATCTCCTGGAGCAATCCGAAGAAGCGCTTAGGGTTGCGGTTCCGTATACCAAGCCTGATATGGATGTGGCCGCTGACCTGGTGGAAGAGGTTATGCGCATTGACGGCTATGACAATATCGCCATACCCACCCATATTCGCATGGCCCCTTCTTTAAATGAAAACGCGGATAAGGAACGGCGGAAGGAAAAAATCACCGCTTATCTGACCGACAACGGTTTTAATGAGATCATGACCAATTCCATTACGAACAGTAAATACTATGCGGAGAAACAACCCTTGGTCAAATTGCTGAACAACCTGAGCAGCGAGCTGGATGTCCTGCGTCCTTCCCTTCTGGAAACTGGTCTTGAGACGTTAACGTATAACCTTAACCGTAAACAGGAAAATATTCTCTTTTTTGAACTCGGGACTGTTTATGCAAAGGAAGAAAACAGGGAAAGTCCCATGCTCTCCCTTTTCGCTTCGGGCAACAAGCTGCCTGAAAACTGGTTAACCGAGGCATTGCCGATAGATCCTTATTTTTTGAAAGGCCATATTGAAAGTTTATGTGTGCGGCTCGGCGTGCGGCCGGCAGAGATTACCTTTGTCCCGCAAGAAGCATCAGCGCGGTTGCAGGAGGCATTAAGTATACAAATCAAACATAAATCAATAGGCCAACTGGGGCGTGTCTGTTCCAAAAAGTTGCAGCAATTTGCCATTAAACAAGCCGTCTGGTATGTCGAAATTAACTTGTCTTTGCTTGATGAGCAACTGCCTGGAAAAGACAGGATGTTTTCGGCTATTCCCCAATACCCGGAGGTGCGACGTGATTTGGCATTGATTTTGGACAAAAAAATTATGTTCTCAGAGGTTGAAGCAGTTGCAAAAGCAATAAAAACCCGTATTTTGGAGCAGGTCAATTTGTTTGATGTTTTCGAAGGAGAAAAGCTGGCGGCCGGTAAAAAGTCTTATGCGGTAAGTTTTGTTTTTCGACATCCCGAAAAAACCTTGACTGACAAGGAGATTGACAAGGTAATGAAAAAACTCATGCAATCCTTTGAGACGCAGCTTGGAGCCACTATCAGAAGTTAAATACTTTTTACATGTCCGGGATCAAATTATCCAGTATTGAAAATAATTTCCACCTGTTGGTTAAACGGTGTAGATCTTTGTACCATGAAAAACAAAAGCTGACGCAGAAAGTTTTGGAGAGCCAGGAGATAATAGCCAGGCAGCAGGCGCTTTTGGAGGAACTGGAAGAAAAAGTAAAAATGCTGAAAATGACCTCGTCCCCCGGAGAAACCCCTGCAGACGGCTCCTTCCGGAAAGAAATGCGGACCACCCTAAACGCTTACATACAGGAAATAGACAATTGCATCGCCTTGTTAAACAAGTAACAGTTATTTTCTTTTTAATATCACTTTCTTTTGTTAAATAGAACCTTCCTGAATACCTTTGTGTCGTTTTTTTTAACAATACCGACCGGCTGTGGAATTAAATTTGGAATTGCCATAAAAGGCCGATATTTGCACTATAGACATTGTTTATAAAATTAATATCTCCGGAAACCAGAGAGCAAATCCCTTGATGATGAAAGACTTTTCTTTTGTTTCCAACGCACATCCAGCCTACATTGAATCCCTTTATAAGGCGTTCTTAAAAGACCCGAAAGCGGTTGATCCCGATTGGGTTCGTTTTTTTGAAGGGTTTGATTATGCTGTTTCCAGTGCCAACGGGGAACAAAAAGGAACCGGTACATTAAATCCGGAACAGATCGCTAAAGAATTTTCTGTTTATCAACTTATACAGGCTTATCGTAAAAGAGGCCATCTTATCGCCAAGACCAATCCTATTCGTCCGCGTAAGGATCGCAAAGCATTACTGGACCTGAAAGACTTTAACCTGAGCGAAGCCGATCTGGAACGGTCATTCTACGCGGGTTCTTTTATAGGAAAACCCAAAGCGACTTTGCAGGAGATCGTGGACCTGCTCGTCAAATGGTACGCTTCCACTATCGGCAGTGAGTTCCTGTATATTGATGACCCGGAAAAACGGGAATGGTTGCGTAACCAGGTGGAAGTGGAATTGCAAAAACCGATTCCCCTGGACCGGAAGAAAAGAATTTTGCAAAAGCTGAATGAGGCCACCGTTTTTGAACGATTCCTGCATACGAAGTATATCGGTCAGAAAAGGTTTTCTTTGGAAGGAGGAGAAAACACCATTCCGGCTTTAGATACCATCATCCGGGAGGTAGCGGATCAGGGCGTTCAGGAAGTGGTTATCGGTATGGCGCATCGCGGTCGGCTCAACGTGTTGACCAACATTTTGGGCAAGACATACGAACAGGTGTTTAATGAATTTGAGGGCCGGGTTCCGTCCGAACAGGAGACAATGGGCAGCGGAGATGTGAAGTACCATGTAGGTTTCAGGTCTGATATTACGACGGAAAATAATAAAAACGTCAACATCCAGATGGTGCCCAACCCATCCCATCTTGAATTGGTAGATCCTGTGGTGATCGGCTACAGCAGAAGCAAAGCGGATGTACTCTATAAAAGCGATTATGATAAAATATTGCCCATATTAATACATGGCGATTCGGGCATTGTGGGGCAGGGGGTAGTGTATGAAGTCTTGCAAATGAGTAAACTGCATGGCTATTATACAGGCGGTACCTTGCATTTTGTGATCAATAACCAGATAGGGTTCACTACGGATTTTGACGATGCCCGTTCCTCGGATTATTGTACGAGCATGGCGGCTATGATCGAAGCGCCGGTTTTTCATGTGAATGGCGATGATGCCGAGGCTGTAGCCAAGGTAGCTGCTATGGCCGCGCACTACCGTCAGAAATTCAATAGCGATATTTTTATAGACATGGTATGTTATCGCAAACATGGCCATAATGAAGGGGATGATCCGAAGTATACGCAGCCGAAATTTTACGCCCTCATTGACAAACATCCGGGTCCCCGCCAGGTGTATTCCCAAAAGCTTATTGATGCAGTTGATGTGGATAATAAGCTGGTGGATGAAATGGAAAAACACTTTTGGTCTATTTTGCAGGAACGCCTGGATGAAGTTAAACAACACGCTATAAAATCCAAATACCAGATTCCTGAGCGCTGGTGGCAGGAGCTTAGAGCTTCTGTGCCGGAGGACTTTGAGCAATCACCCGATACGTCCATTGACGAACAGCAACTCCGGCATTTGGTAGAAAAAACGCTTTCCGTACCGGAAAATTTTCGGCCGCTAAGAAAGGTGACCAAATTATTAAATGACAAGAAGAAGCTTTTCGAAGAAAAGGGGCTTTTAGACTGGTCGGTAGGAGAGCTGGCCGCTTACGGAAGCATTCTGATAGAAGGGAAAGATGTAAGATTAAGCGGACAGGATGTCAAACGGGGTACTTTCTCCCACCGCCACGCCACTTTAAGAGACGACAAGACAGGAGCGGAATACAACCGCCTTAGCAGGCTTGCCGATGGACAAGGTCTGTTTCGGATATACAATTCTCCTTTAAATGAATCGGCCTCCGTCGGATTTGAATACGGGTATGCGCTGGCTAATCCGAACACCCTTACCATATGGGAGGCCCAGTTTGGTGATTTTGCGAATGGCGCCCAGACAATGATCGATCAGTTTGTGGTATCCGGGGAACAAAAATGGCAAAGAATGAACGGACTGGTTATCTTGTTGCCGCATGGTTATGAAGGGCAGGGGCCGGAGCATTCCAGCGCCCGTCTGGAACGTTTTTTACAGATGGCTGTCGAATACAACATTATCGTTACCAATTGTACGACTGCTGCTAACCTTTTTCATGTGCTTCGCAGGCAATTGGCCTATCCCTTCCGCAAACCGCTTATTAACTTTTCTCCCAAGGCTAATTTGCGCCACCCACGGAGTTATTCTCCGGTAGAGGCGTTTACCCAGGGTCGGTTTGAAGAAATTATCGAAGACCCGTTTTGTGAAAGTGATCCCCAAAAGATAAAAAAGGTGTTGTTTTGTAGTGGAAAAGTCTATTTCGATTTGAGTGAAAAGCAGATGGAAGACGAAAGAAAGGATATTGCCATCATCCGGATGGAACAGTTGTATCCGTTGCCCCAAAAGAAGCTGGACGCTTTGGTGGAGAGATACAGCAAGGCCAACTGGTTTTGGGTACAGGAGGAACCGTTGAATATGGGCGCGGCCTGGTATCTGAAAATGGTGCTCTCCGACCTTAATTTTGGGGTTATCAGCCGTCATCCCAGTGCTTCTACTGCCACCGGATACGGAAAAGTACACAAAGAAGAGCAGCAGGAAATAATTGAAACAGCCTTTTCTATTTTAAATTAGCCCGGAGTGAAATTAAAACACCATGATTGAAATAAAAATTCCATCCATCGGAGAATCCATTAATGAAGCTACCATTGCACAATGGTTAAAAAAGGACGGGGACTATGTAAAACAAGACGAGGTGATTTGTGAACTGGAATCAGAAAAAGCCTCTTTTGAGCTTAATGCTGAACAGGCCGGAACACTGCACATCCTGGTAGCGGAAGGCGCAGATGTAAAAATTGGCCAGACCATAGGGCAGATCGATGAAACCGCTTCTGCCCCTGTAGATGCCCAGGCAACGGAACCGGATACCCCACCTGCAGAGGGCAAACCAACAGCAGAAGACCAACAAACCGCAGAGAACAAGCAAACCGCAGAAGACCAACAAGCGCCTTCTGCTACCCGGGAACAAACGCCGCAGGCTACTGGAAAAGGGGTTGTTGAAATAAAGATTCCGGCTGTTGGGGAATCTATTAATGAAGTTACTTTACTGAACTGGACAAAAGAGGAAGGAGAGTATGTAAAGCGCGATGAAGTGATTTGTGAATTGGAATCAGAGAAAGCGTCCTTTGAAGTCAATGCCGAAGAAGCCGGCCGGTTGCATCAACTGGCGGCTCCGGATGATACCCTGGAGATCGGACAGGTCGTTGCTACGATTGATACCGATGTAGCCCCACCCGCGGATGCCGGCTCCCAAACGGCAGATGCCCAGGAAACTCCCGATAAAAAAGAAACGACACAACAGCAGCAAGTGCAGCACAGTGCACGTACGGCACCGCATGTAGAAAAGCCGGCTAAAGCCACCCCGGTGGCTTCGGCTATGATGGCCGAAAGGCACTTGAAAACAGGAGAGGTAAAGGGCACGGGACCCTCGGGGAAGATTATAAAACAAGACGTGTTGGCCGCTCTTGAGCACCCCGGTACGGCCGCCGGCCAGTCTCTCTTCAGCCGGGAAGTACGGCGCGAGAAAATGAGCAACTTGCGGAAAACTATTTCCCGCCGGCTGGTGGAGGCTAAAAACAACACCGCTATGCTCACCACCTTTAATGAGGTGGACTTAACGGAGGTGAAAGCCATCCGGAAACAGTATAAAGAAGCCTTCAAAGAAAAGCATGGTGTTAGTCTGGGCTTTATGTCTTTTTTTACCAAGGCTTGTTGTTTTGCTTTGCAGGAATGGCCGGCCGTGAACGCTTACCTGGATGGAACCGAACTCATCTACCATGAATATTGTGATATTTCTATCGCGGTATCGACACCTAAGGGATTGGTGGTGCCGGTGATTAGAAACGCAGAAAGCCTGAGTATGGCCGGTATTGAAAAAGAAGTAATTGCCGTTGCCAAAAAGGCGCGTGACGGGAAGCTTTCGCTGGAAGAAATGACCGGAGGTACTTTCACCATTACCAATGGAGGAGTCTTTGGATCGCTTATGAGCACTCCGATCATTAATCCGCCTCAATCGGCGATTCTCGGGATGCATAAAATTGAAGATCGGCCGGTGGCGATAAATGGCCAGGTAGTGGTACGTCCGATGATGTATATTGCCTTAAGTTATGACCACCGGGTTATTGACGGAAAAGAATCGGTAAGCTTTCTGGTACGGGTAAAGGAATTATTGGAAGATCCGGGACAGCTGCTCTTTGGAAAAGATCCGGTTAAAACCTTATTGGAAGTATGATATGACCATAATTCAACTGGAGTATATAGTAGCCCTTGACACTTACCGTAGTTTTGTTACCGCCGCAGAAAGATGTTTTGTTACCCAACCCAGCCTGAGTATGCAGGTACACAAGCTGGAAGAAGAGTTGAAGGTGAAAATATTCGACCGCACCCGGATGCCGGTCGCGCCCACCCAAGTGGGTAAACTTATCATTGAACAGGCGAGGGTGATCTTACAAGAACACAGCCGCATTGATGAGATTATTTCCAATTTCAAAAACGAAGTTAAAGGCGGTTTGCGCATCGGGATCATTCCTACACTAGCCCCGTATATCCTTCCACCGCTGGTGGCCCGCTTTGCGAAACATTATCCGAAGGTTAAATTGGAGATATGGGAGTATACCACGGAAATAATCGTAGAACATTTAAAAAAAGATCAGATTGACTGCGGTTTATTTGCTACGCCCTTCGGCGATAAGCTGCTCGATGAGCAGCCTTTGTTTTACGAGAGCTTTGTTGTATATGCTTCTCCTACCCACGAGCTTTATAAGAAGAGATTATTGACCCAAAAGGATCTGCCTGCCACGGATATCTGGGTACTCAATGAAGGGCATTGTATGCGCAACCAGGTGTTGAATATCTGTTCGCGTAAAGATCATGCCAGGGCTTCCAAAAATCTGGAATACAATACCGGCAGTGTGGAAACTTTAAAACGTCTGGTACAATCTAATTCCGGATGGACCATCTTAAATGAATTATCCATACGTGATCTGACCGATGAGCAACTGGAAATGGTGCGTTTTTTTAAGGCACCGGAACCGGTAAGGGAAATCAGCCTGGTCACCCACAAACATTTTATCAAGCAGGGCCTGGTCAATGTATTGGAGAAGGAAATCAACCGCATCATTCCGGATAAGATGAAGGTGCAGGACAAGAAAAAAATCATACCCGTTGAAAGCAGCACGCGGTGAATGCTTCCTGTAACTACAGGAATGACCCCTGTATCCGTTTTAAAAAAAAGGCTGACCGGAAAGGACAGCCTTTTTTTATGCTGGTCAGCTGATTGGAATTGTTTTGGGTGGCTTTTGTTTTGCCTCTTCCCGCTTAGGGACGATTACGCGCAAAATGCCATTTTCGTATTTAGCGCTGATTTTGTCTTCATCCACCACCTCCTTCGGCAACTGGAATGTACGCTGGAAGGCCTGGTAGCTAAATTCCTTGCGGCTGTATTGGCCTTCATTGTCGTTCTCGGATTCTTCTGATCTTTCAGAAGTGATACTTAATTGGTTACCATCAAGGGTTATATTAAAATCGCCTTTTGACATGCCGGGCGCGGCCATTTCCACCTGGTAGTGATCCGAAGTTTCCTGAATGTTACAGGCAGGCACTGAAGTGCGGGTAGGGGAAAAATTAGGTAGGCCGCCGTCAAAAGGATCTCGTGTAAAAAAGTCATTTAACCAACCTGCCAACGATGGTAACGAGCTTTCATTTCTGGTCATGAGTGCCATGATTACCTCCTTGTTTTTAGCGTTAATTAATGAAGTCTTCAGTTGGTATCCCCAATAAAAATGCCATTTCATATTTCACTTGGCAAACTGAAAAAATTTCATTAGGGAAACATGTATTGGCATAGATTAGCGCCAATTTGTCAATCTGGAAGGAACCATTGATAGCCTTTACACCAGCTGTTCCACTACCTGCTTGATGAGCTTTGTTTGCCCTAAAGTATAAAAGTGTAATGCGGGTACGCCTGCTTTTTTGAGTTCCTGGCATTGCGTCAATAGCCATTCTGCTCCAACCTGTTTGACTGCTTCTTTGGTTTTGCAGGCCAATACGGCGCGGGAGAGATCTTCCGGAATATCGATATGAAAAATATGCGGAAGTACATTTAAATGTCGCAGGGTGGTCAGCGGTTTCAAACCGGGAATGATGGGGACGTTAATTTCCATGTCCCTGCATTTTTTGACAAAATCGAAATATTTTTTATTGTCAAAAAACATTTGAGTGGTAATGTATTCGGCGCCCTGATCAACCTTTTTCTTGAGGTAATACAGGTCGGATTCCATATTTGGGGCCTCAAAATGTTTTTCCGGATACCCGGCAATGCCCACACAGAAGTTGGTTTTTTGGGCATTTGTGAGATCGTTTTCCAGGTATTGGCCCTGGTTCATGTTAACGACCTGTTTGAGTAGGTCGATGGCATAGGGATGACCATCAGGTTCGGGCGTGAAAAATGTTTCGTTTTTGGGCGCGTCCCCACGAAGTACCAGTACATTGTCTATCCCCAGAAAATTGAGGTCGATCAAGGCGTTCTCTGTTTCTTCTTTGCTAAACCCGCCACAAATCAGATGCGGTACCGCATCCACTTTGTAATGGCTCATAATGGCTGCGCAAATGCCCACCGTTCCCGGCCTTTTGCGAATAGCTATTTTTTCAAAAGCGCCGTCGGCTTTCTTTTTAAACAGATATTCACTGCGGTGGTAGGTGACATTGATAAAAGCAGGATCGAACTCCATGAGCGGATCCAGATGATTGTATATGGATTCTATTCCCTTGCCTTTCTGTGGAGGAAGTATTTCAAAAGATATGACCATATCTTTTGCATTCTGCAGGTGTTCGGTTACTTTCATGGCTGTGCTGCCGTTCAAATTTTTGCAAACCTAATGGATTTCAGCCTAAAACCCAATGGAAGGAGGCTGGATTATTTACCCGATTTGTCAAATTCCCCGATATAAATGTTATTTTTGCTATCTAAAGCGTTAAATTTTGGAGCTGCATACAAACCAACTGGTAAAGAAGTACAGAAGCCGTACTGTGGTCGATCACGTGTCGCTTAAGGTGTCGAGGGGGGAGATTGTAGGCCTTTTGGGTCCTAATGGTGCGGGGAAAACAACTACTTTTTATATGGTAGTAGGATTTATTAAGCCGGATGAAGGAGAAGTGTTTTTGGATGATGGCAATATTACAAAAATCCCGATGTACAAAAGGGCGAAAATGGGCATTGGGTATCTGCCGCAGGAAGCTTCGGTTTTTCGCAAGCTGACCGTGGAGGATAATATTGCCGCCGTATTGGAAATGACCCCGCTGAGTAAGAAAGAACAAAAAGAAAAACTGGAATCCCTGATTGATGAATTTCATCTGCAGCATGTGCGGAAAAACAACGGAGACGTATTGAGCGGAGGGGAGAGAAGACGGACTGAAATAGCCAGAGCCCTGGCTGTCGACCCCAAGTTTATCTTACTCGATGAGCCCTTTGCCGGTATTGATCCTATTGCTGTGGAAGATATCCAGTCCATCGTTGTCCGACTGAAGAAAAAAAATATAGGCATACTGATCACTGATCATAATGTACAGGAAACGCTTTCTATCACAGACAGGGCCTATCTGCTTTTTGAAGGCAACATTCTGAAGTCGGGTACGGCCGAAGATCTGGCTGCCGATCCTCAAGTGAGAAAGGTATACCTCGGGAAAAACTTTGAATTCCGGGGGAAAAAGATGCTGGAAAACCTATCGGATTCTTCCTCTTAATTCCTATATTGCAATATGAAGTTATTGAGCCCGGCCATATCAAGACTTGCCCGTTTACGGATGGCGCGTATGGAGCAGTTTATCAACTACCCTGAGGAGGCGCAAAAAGAGGTGTTTCATGACCTGATTACGCAGGGCCAGTATACGGAATTCGGAAAAGAGCATCGCTTCAGTGAAATATATACGGTTAAGAAATTCAAACAGAACGTTCCTGTACAGGATTATGACCAGCTGAAGCCTTACATCAACCGGATTATGGCCGGTGAACAGAACCTTTTATGGAATACACCCATCCGGTGGTTTGCTATGTCCAGCGGTACGACAAGTGACAAAAGCAAGTTTATACCGGTAAGCCAGGAGAGCCTCGCCGATTGCCATTACCGGTCGGGAAGGGATGTTATTACGCTTTATTATAAGGATTTTCCCCAATCTGACTTGCTGACTGGGAAATCATTGGTCATTGGCGGAAGCCATCAGGTTAGTAAGTTGAACGAGTTAATCTCTTATGGAGACCTCAGTGCCGTCATGCTGCAAAATATGCCTTTTTACGGGCACCTGATGCGTACCCCTGACCTTTCCATTGCACTGATGGACGAATGGGAAAAAAAGATCGACCGTATCGCTCGTGAAACCATATCTGAAAATGTTACATCTATTGCCGGGGTGCCTTCCTGGACCCTGATTTTGATAAAATACATCCTGGAACTTACCGGCAAGACTGATTTAAAAGAAGTATGGCCAAATTTAGAGCTGTACATTCACGGCGGTGTTAGTTTCGCGCCTTATGCCTCGCAGTTCAATAAACTGATCAGTGACCCGCTTATGCGCTATCTGGAAACCTATAATGCTTCCGAGGGTTTCTTTGCGGCGCAGGACAACCTGCTCCATAACGAAGGCATGTTGCTTTTCTTAAACCATGGTATTTTTTATGAATTTATGCCGATGGAAGAATTGGGTATGGCGTATCCGCATACTTTGCAGTTGCATGAGGTGGAACTGGGCAAGCCTTATGTATTGATAATTAGCACCAACGCCGGGTTGTGGCGCTATATAGTGGGAGATACCATAGAATTTACCAGTCTTTATCCTTTTCGGATCGCGATTACCGGGAGAACTAAATTTTTTATCAACGCATTTGGAGAGGAAGTAGTCGTTGAAAACGCGGATAAAGCAATTGCGGAAGCCTGTTTTCAAACAGGTGCTGCCATCAATGACTATACCGCGGGACCTGTTTATTTTTCAGAAAATAACAACGGGGCGCATGAATGGCTGATTGAATTTGAGAAGGAACCCGACGAACTCGAAAAATTTGTTGATGTGCTGGATAAAACTCTCCAGGCCATCAACTCCGATTATGAAGTTAAGCGCTATAAGGATATGGCGTTACATAAACCCGTCATCCGGGTGCTTCCGTCCGGGACCTTCAATAACTGGCTGAAATATAAAGACAAGCTGGGCGGGCAGCACAAAGTCCCCAGGCTTAGCAATGACCGGAAATATATTGAAGAAATATTGGGAATGATAAAGGAGTCCTGATACTTCATATTCATTAATAATCTGTTACATCACTAATCTATTATACAAAACCAATTATGCAACTACTCGAAAACAAGAATGTGATCATTACCGGCGCAAGCCGTGGAATAGGAGAAGCCATCGCCTTAAAATTTGCAGACCAGGGCGCAAACATTGCGTTTACTTACCGCAGTTCGGAAGGCAAGGCAAAAGAACTGGAAGAGAAACTCAAGTCAAAAGGGGTAAAAGCCAAAGCTTGGCAATCCGACGCGGCTCAGTTTTCCGATTGCGAGACTTTTGTTGGCGAAGTACTGAAAGAATTTGGTTCGGTAGAGGCTTGTATCAATAATGCCGGTATCTCAATAGATAACCTGTTGTTAAGGATGAGTGAAGAACAATGGGATCAGGTGATACAAACCAACCTGAAAAGTGTATATAACATGACCAAATTGATTATCCGCCCCATGATGAAAGCCCGGAACGGATCGATTGTGAACATGAGCTCTATCATAGGTATGCGTGGCAACGCCGGGCAAAGCAGCTATGCGGCCTCAAAGGCGGGTATTATCGGCTTTACCAAGTCCATTGCGCAGGAACTTGGCAGCAGAAATATTCGTTGCAATGCCATCGCACCCGGTTTTGTTGAAACGGATATGACCGGTTATCTGAGTGAAGGAGAAACAGCTAAAAATTATATCAGTCAGATTCCTTTGGGAAGATTTGGCCAGGGAACCGATGTTGCGAATGTTGCCTTGTTTCTTGCTTCTGATCTGGGTAGTTATGTGACCGGACAGGTTATCAGTGTTTGCGGGGGACTGAACATGTAAGGGGTTATGTGGCTTGGGTAGGGGCTAATCGGCATAATCAAGCGCTCACTTATAAGCAAAAGCGAATTATTACTGCGTGGCGTATTATCTTTAGCGGTACCTTATTGTCTTCGGTAGCTACATGTAAAAGAAAAGAAAAACATTTGTTGCAACAATAATTGTTTTTACGTATCTTTGCATCATGGAAATAGAAGGTGCTATAAAACAACGTAGGTTTGAAGACAATTACCAGAAGGCAATTGTTAATCTGATCTATACTGCCAATTGGTTGAGAGACGAACAGCTTAGGTTACTCAGGCAATATGACATTCTGCCACAGCATTTTAACGCTTTACGAATCATCAGGGGCCGGCATCCCCAGCCTATTTCTCCGGGAGAAATAAAAGAAGTATTGCTGGACAAAGCCAATGACTTAACCCGGCTATTGGATAAACTGGAAAAGAAGGGGTACATCAAAAGGCGCGTTTGTGCGGCGAATAGAAGAAAAGTTGATATTACAATGACCGCCAGGGGAATTAGTTTTACCAGCAAGGTTACTCAAGCCCTTGTACCCCTGAACGATGAGATAAAAGCCCGGATATCTGACAAAGAGGCAGCTAGAATCAGCCAATTGTTGGACAAAATAAGGGATTGATTTTTTTGGCAAAATATTTGTTGAAACAAATGATGTTCCAACAATAATAATTAATCATTAAAAAAACAAAAACAATGGAAACAAAAAAATGGAATCTGGATCTAACTCACAGTGAATTGCAATTTAAAGTG
The DNA here is from genome assembly GCA_964467635.1 of uncultured Chitinophagaceae bacterium. Lineage (GTDB taxonomy): Bacteria > Bacteroidota > Bacteroidia > Chitinophagales > Chitinophagaceae > FW021-bin31. The sequence goes on from CAYXRN010000044.1 coordinate 14,524, forward strand.
AAACACATGATGGTAAGCAATGTTACCGGTGACATCAGGGACTTTAACGTAGAAGTGGAAACGCAGGGTGATGAACTGGAAGATGCGAAAATCAGTTTTGAGGCCTCTTTAGATTCAATTGCTACGGGCCAGAGTAAAAGAGATGCGCATTTAAAAGGAACGGACTTTTTTGACGCGTCGCAATATCCCAAGATGACTTTTAGTTCCACGGCGTTTAAAAAACTGAGTGAAGACGGCGATTATGAACTGACCGGGGATTTGACCATCCGCGATGTAACCAGACCCGTGAAACTTAAAGTAAATCATGGCGGCACTGTTCACGGTGATGCCTTTGGATTAACACGAGCAGGCTTTAGTCTATCTGGAAAGATAAACCGTAAAGACTGGGGGTTAGATTATAATGCCGTATTAGAAACAGGTGGGGTTATGGTTAGTGATGAAGTGCGTATCATAGCAGAGCTGGCCTTGATCCTGGCTTCTGATAATTAAAACAAAGTAAGGAGTAAATCATGTCTTTTAAGAATGTTAAGAAAACGGTGGGGGGCATTAGCCCGCGCATGGTGGGAGATGGATTCAGGGTGACCGGGTATATTCCTGGCCCTGAAAACCTTTCGCACGAAACCAGTCCTTTCCTGGCGCTGGATTACAATGCTCCCTGGCAGGTCCCGGCGGGTGGTGGCCATCAAAGAGGAGTAGGGGCGCATCCCCACCGTGGTTTTGAAACGGTAACCATTGTTTATGAAGGAGAACTGGCTCATAAGGATTCTTCAGGTGCCGGCGGTATTATTGCTGCCGGGGATGTGCAATGGATGACCGCCGCTTCGGGAGTAATCCATGAAGAGTTCCAGACGGAGGCTTTTACGCAAAACGGCGGTACTCAACATATGGCGCAGGTTTGGGTCAATCTCCCGGCTGAATACAAGATGAGTAAACCAAAATACCAATCGCTGACCAATGAAAAGATCGGGGTTTACCCTATTGATGAGGCGGGTAGTATAGCCCGGGTGATTGCCGGTGAATTTAAAGGAATTAAAGGGCCTGCTGAGACTTTTACGCCGGTAGAAATGTATGATATCCGGTTGAAAGATACAGCTGAAATAACCTTTGATCTTCCTGAAAATAACAATACGATCCTTCTTGTGACTAAAGGGAACGTTCGTATCAATGAAAAAAAAGACGCGACATTTAAGGACTTTGTTTTATTCGGACATGTAGGAGAGAAGATTAAGTTGGAGGCGCTAGAAGAGAGTTATATTTTGGTGTTGAGTGGCGAACCGATACGGGAGCCCATTACCAGTTATGGACCTTTTGTAATGAATACCCGAGAGGAAATCGTGCAGGCCGTAGAAGATTATAACTCCGGCAGGTTCGGAAAAATGTAAATCCGATCTTTTAAAGGCAGCATAATAAAGAAAAGGAGTGTTTCCCAAAATACCGCCGTGTCTGATGTTATGGGTGCTTCTTACTTTATCAGCTGCCTTTTCTACGGCGATAATAATTGGTTTGAAATGAAAGAGGCGGTCTGTCCAGTCTACTGCACGTTGAACTTCTCGTTGCCATAAATTACACCAAGTGTACTAACATCGAAACCCTGTATAATGATGTTATATACTGCTTTAAGGCCAGCAGTAAAAAATGCAAACGTCGTTTTCTGCTTTATTGGTATGTCTGTTGGGAGCCAGTATATGGTAGATAGGTATTGAGGCGCTAATATCGTATCTTCCTGATAACCTATAAGTGGAAATGCCTGGATTTGCTGATATGTTTTAAAGGGAAATTATTAGGAAGTACATTTCCTACTTTTAAACAATGGGTATAAAGATAGTTTCCTTACCCGTTGTAATCATATCGTTCACCTATTACTGGGCGGCGACCGCCAGGATAAACCGGACAGTTTAAATACTTATATATACAAACAGAGTCCAAGCATCCGCTTGGATGCTCCTGTGGTAATTTTTGATAAGTAATGACTGCTTTAGTGGTGTGATTGGCCTTATTTAAATTTTTGGCTTTGGGTAAACCACCGCAAAGCGGCTTGCACTTTTGGATCATTTTGTAAGTCTTTAAATTGATCTTTGCCGATTATTTTCAGGTCGGGAACTACACCATGAGTATATGTATTTCCGTATCTGTCCATAGTATAACTTGTAGCATAATCCAGTATAAGATTTTTCCGTAGTGGTATTGTTTCGATACCTGTAGTCATTCCCCTGGATCTCTCTCCGATAAATATTGTATTTTTTCTTCCTTCCAAAGAAATTGCTATTTGCTCACCTGCACTTGTTGTATATGGAGAAATTAATACCGCGAGTTTTACTTTGTTAAGCCGGGGGCATTTGGACTTTAATTTTACTAAAGTGTCTTTATTAAAGATGATGTAGTCTTTGGCCTTAACTACTTTTTGCTCCTTGCCGCCGGCCATGACAAAACTAAATAGTAAGCCTTCGTTATACAAAGAATTTAATCCACCGATCATTGCTACTGAACTTCCGCCTCCATTTAATCGAAGGTCTAAAATAATTCCTTTCAGCCCGGTGATATTTAACTTGCATAAGGTATCTTGTATAACGTTGGCTTTCTTTTTTAATGCTTGCTTCACTTTATCCATATCATTACTGTATTGAATGCCAACAGATGGGATAGAGATATATCCATAGGATTGGTCTATAATGATGGTCCGAAAGTTGTACTTTTTATTTTGTGCTATGGTTCTGATGGTATCAGGTATACGTTTGGCCATAGCTGCAAATCCTTTGTTTATTGCGCCATAGCTCTTTCCTTTATAATTGAGTCCACCATGCGTAATGTTTAGTGCCTTCGCTAATTTTACATATGCGGGAACGACTGCCATTACATCATCCGTTTTGGCGTAATCAATATTTCGATACAACTGGGGCTTTAAGCTGTCCCAATTTACACTATTCCTATAAATGGATTGTGTCTGAAAAATATGAATAATTGAATCTAGTAATGGTTTTTGCGCTTCAGCTTTAAAAGTTATGAAGGCGAACACGATGAGTGGAATTGCTTTAGTAAACTTCATGAGAATTGTTTAAGTACAAATAAGCGCCTTTCTTACTTTTATTAAAAGTAAATTCGCTTAAATACGGCAAAAGAAAGACGAATGGCAAAAAAATGTTGGCAGGTAGTCTGGTAATCAACCAGACCCATTTAGTCTGACACTTGAAGGGTTTGGTCACTGCTATTTGCCTGTTCGTCGTTTGCGGCTTATCAAGATTGAATTTTTAATTATTTTAGCGAGGTGATCGATTTATCCCTGGTCTGGCAGAAAAGTTTTAACGAACGACGTTATCGTATTGGGTTGCATGTGCTGTTTTGGTTTGGATTTTATATGATAATCGGAGGGGTAGCGCTATATAATTCCTTACCGGTTGGGAAGAATGTCGGAATGCTTGTTAAGTATCAGTTATTTCTTTTCTTGACTGTTGTTATTCTTTTCTTTTGTTACTTAATATGTGTTACCCTTTACAAAGGATTGGTTGGAAAGCGGGGAATCTTCTGGCGATTTATCGGCCTGTTGGTTTGGCTTCTGGTCTTTGTTCATCTTTATTATTTTTTAAAGCTTTTACAGTATTGTATTTTAAGTTATCTGAACCTGGAAATCACTCCTTATCTTAAGGGAATAGCGTCCAAAGGATATGGGGATGTTATGGGCAGTCCCGGTTACCTGGCAGCCTTTGTCTTTTGGTTCTTTCTTATTATGTTTATTCCGCTGGGAAGTAAGTACTTTCGTGATCAGTTGAGAGTTCAAAAGCAACGAGAGGAACTGCAGGCGCAAAATAAGCAACTGGAAATGGCGTTTCTCAAGGCACAGATACATCCGCATTTCTTGTTTAATACGCTCAATAATATTTATGCCCTGATTACCCATAAAGCATCTGAAAAGTCTGCAGAAATGATAGCCGGCTTGTCTTCTTTGCTTCGTTACGCGTTATACGACGGAAAGACAGAGTTTATTTTGTTGGGAAAAGAAGTGAGTATGTTGAAGGATTTCATTGGCCTGGAATCCGTACGCTCGGAGGATACCCACCTTGAGGTTCGGTTTCCGACTGATATACCCGCTATAGAAGTACCCCCATTTCTGTTGCTGCCTCTGGTGGAAAACGCTTTCAAACATGGGGTTAATTCACAGCTCAAAAGATCATTTGTGAAAATAGAAATGGATATTACAGCTGCGGAATTGCATCTAAGCGTTCAAAATAATTTTGATGCGGATTACCGGGGCAAAAATAGCGGTGGCCTGGGACTTAAAAACCTGAAGAAACGGCTTGATTATTACTACAGTAAACAGTATCATTTAGAAATCATCGAGAAGGAGAACATCTTTACAACTTCTCTTAAATTGCCTTTGCTATGCCCACAATTAAATGCCTGATTGTCGATGATGAGCCGCTGGCCAGAAAGCTAATGGCTGGCCATGTTGAAAAACTACCGGAATGGGAAATCATGGGCGTTTGTAAAAATGCGGTGAAGGCTTATGAAATATTGGTGCGATGTTCTGTGCATGTCTTGTTTTTGGATATCAATATGCCGGTAATTAGCGGAATAGATTTTTACCGCTCGCTAAAGAATCCGCCACATCTTGTATTTACGACGGCTTATCCCGAATATGCGGTGGAGGGTTTTGAACTGGAAGCGGTGGACTACCTGGTGAAACCGATTACTTTTGAACGGTTTCTGGCAACGGCCGAACGTCTCGGACAAAGACTGAAGAGGCCTGTGAACGATTTTTTCAGGCAAAAAACGGCCAACCGAAATTTTCTATTTGTCAAACACTTCAGTAAACTCGTAAAAGTGTCCTTTAATACGATCTTATATATTGAGGCACAAAAGGATTTTGTCCATTTTGCTTTGAAAGCGGATAGGTTGCTGGCAGCCATGACAATGAAGCAAGCAGAGGAGCTGCTTCCTGAAGCTGATTTCATCCGGGTGCATCGCTCTTACATTGTTTCTGTTCATGCCGTTACCGCTTTGTTCGGGAACGTTATTGAAGTGGGGATGGTGCAACTGCCTATTGGTGGTAATTACAAAGGTAAGGTGATGGAAAGATTGCAGGGCAAGTCCCTGTAGACGCCGGCAGGACGTTCCTTTTTTTCTGTTTGCAGATAACGCGCTTTACTCTTTTTTTAAGCCGTTGGTTATTCCCGTTTCCCAGGAATGCGTATCTTCATGGCTTGAAAAAGGGGCGTTTCCAAAAACCCGGCAGCAAGATATGGTAATTGACATACTTTTATTGGTAACCATTTTATTGGCTGTTTTTAAAGGCTGGTCGAAGGGTATTATCGCAGGTGCTTTTTCGCTGGCGGCATTGATCCTCGGTGCGGCTGCCGCTTTAAAGTTGTCCGCTCAATTTTCCCTTTACCTGCAGGAAGAAACAGGGCATCCCAGTCCTTTATGGCCGGTTGTGGCCTTTGTGCTTATTTTTATAGTGGTGGCCATCATTATTAGATTGCTGGCTGCAGTAATCAGTAGAGTCTTTCAGGCCATCATGCTGGGGTGGCTTAACAGGCTGGCCGGCATTGTTTTTTATGTTTTTGCTTATGTGGTTATTTTCAGTATCGGCTTGTGGTTTGCTAACCAGATGCACCTGCTTTCTGCTGACTTAAAGTCAGCCTCTAAAACGTACGATCGGATTATGCCGCTTGGCCCGAAAATTATTACAGACCTGGCGGATTGGATTCCCTGGTTTAAAGATTTGTTCAAGCAACTGGAGGACTTTTTTGGCAAGATCCCTCCTTTGATAAAGCGGTAGATCTTGCTATCTTTACCCCACTGTTTTATGAAACTTTTTTTACTGATTGGAATGCTTGCCCTGATTTCCGGGCATGCTTTTGGACAGGCGGATGGTGCATGCAGTGCCAGAGGGCAGACTCCGGCGACTGCTTTTCCTGTTTGTGGTACCACTGTTTTTGTGCAAGACGAGGTTCCTGTTTGTGAAAATGGAATTATTCCGGTAACTGGATGTGCCTTTGATGGCATCAACTATTCGGACCAAAGCCCTTTTTGGTATAAGTTCACCTGCTTTGAAAGTGGAACTTTGGGGTTTTTGATTGATCCGGTTAATAACAATGATGATTACGATTGGCAGCTTTTTGACATCACCGGGTATGAGCCTGCGGCGGTTTATTCCAACTCTTCTTTATTTGTCAGTGGAAACTGGTCCGGAGAGGGTGGCAATACCGGTGCTTCCTCGGAGGGAGAATCCAACTTGGTTTGCGCTACCTTAAGAGACGGTCCCTATCGTCCTCTGTTTAGTAAAATGCCTCGCCTTATAAAAGGGCATGAATACCTTTTGCTGGTTAGTCATTTTAGTGGTGCGGCCCAGAGTGGATATAAACTTTCTTTCGGTGGGGGAACGGCGGTCATAACGGATACTGCCGCCCCCCGTTTAAAAAGGGCAAAGGCTGTGTGTGATGGCAGAAGCATTACCCTCTTTTTGAATAAAGGAATGAGGTGTAACTCAATGGCCGCCGACGGCAGTGATTTTAAACTTCTCCATACAGATGTAGGTATAAAGGCCGCTTATGCCGGTTCCTGTAAGAACGGGTTTGATTTGGAGCAACTTACCCTCGAACTGGATGGCAAATTGTCACCCGGCGAATATACCGTCGTGATTCAGAATGGGAAAGACAACAATACCTTACTGGATGCATGCGGTAATGGGATTCCGGCAGGGGATACTTTGGAATTTGTTTTACCAAAACTTCATCCGGTTCCGATGGACAGCGTGATACAATTGGGCTGTGCCCCCCGCAGCATCAAGGTCGTTTTCGGAGGAGATATGCGATGCGGTTCCATTGCAAAAGACGGATCAGATTTTAGCATTAAGAACGTAAATACAGGCGCATTTTTGACCATTACGGGCGCGGAAGGGGTAAATTGCGAGGACAACCTCACCAATATCTTTAAGATTGATTTGGCAGCACCGGTTTATCAAAAAGGCCAGTATCAACTGACCCTGCTTACGGGAAGCGATGGCAATAGCGCCATCAGCGAATGCGATATCACTTCCATCCCGGGGCAGGTAATTGCTTTTGAAAGTTATGATACGGTTTCGGCGGTTATAGAGCCGGTTTTTCAATATGCATGTAATAAGGTCAATGTTCAGCTAGCCAATCCGGGTGGAAACGGTATAAACGAGTGGAACTGGAACTTGTCCTCCGGTCTTTCGGGAGAGGAAGCCAGGCTTACCTATGCAGACACTTCTTTTAAAACGCAGCAGGTGCGTTTAAGGGTAAGTAATGGAGTTTGTAGTGACGAACAAGCCATGGACTTGGAATTTAACCAGGATTATTATCTGCACGCGGATTTTGAGATGCCTGCATTCGTTTGTCCGCAAGATCCCGTTTCCTTTAAGAATAAAAGCAAAGGAGGGCATATTACACAATGGGAGTGGAGCTTTGGCAACGGGAAATACGGGCAACTTCCCGAACCGCGTTTGCAGCATTATCCCGTGGGGCTGTTTACGGAGAAGTATCCGGTTGAGCTGACCATAACAAACAGCAAAGGCTGCAGAGATACGGCGAAGAAAATCATCAAAGTGATCAATACTTGCGAGGTATATGTCCCTACAGCGTTTACCCCCAATGACGACGGGCAGAACGATTACCTTTATCCGCTCAATGCTTACCTGGCTAAAGACCTTATTTTCAGGGTTTATAACCGGTATGGACAGCTGGTTTTTCAGACCAAAGACTGGACACAGGGCTGGGATGGAACATTTCATGATAAGCCTCAGCCTTCCGGCTCCTATGTCTGGATGCTCAGTTTTATCAATTCGAGAACCGGCCATAAAGTCTTCAGAAAAGGAGCGACACTGTTGATCCGGTAAGGGGTTAGTGGATGAGCCTTTCTACTTTAAAAAGGACGGCGTAAATAAGGAGGCTGCCAAAAAGAAGCATGCTGATGGAGGCTATTCTGTTCAGCCACATGACCGTTTTCAGCGTTAACTTGTGCCTGATCTTGTCTGCCAAAAAGACTTTGGTGATGTCGGAAGAAAGGATAAAAAGCAAAGCCGTGCCAAATAAAACGATGCGATCTTTTAATTCCAGGGCGCTGTTGGCCGTGCTTACGCCCAGCCAGAGGATAAGTACCCCGGGGTTCAGGGTGTTCATCAAAAAGCCCGAAAGCCATATTTTAAAATAATCGCCTTTGGTGGCCTTTATCTTTTCCTGCTGATCTTCACTTGACCTGATCTTCACCTGTTTGAAAAATAAGCCATACAACCCGATAATAATCAGCACAATACCTCCCGCGACCCCGATTATTTTTTTCATGTCATCCAATTCATGGATGAAGGAAGAGGCAAAATTTCCCAGGATGACATACATCGTGTCGCTGCACGATACGCCAATGGCAAAGCTTAGTCCTGCTTTAAAGCCGGAGCTGATGCTGTATTTTATGATCATAAAAATGACCGGTCCTACAGAAAGCGAGA
>CAYXRN010000045.1:0-22930 GCA_964467635.1 uncultured Chitinophagaceae bacterium
AGGTTCTCTTCTATCTATCATTGTCGGCTACTCGAGGAGTTAAGTTGGTTCACCGTATAGCAAATCAGGGTATTTCTTAATGGTCGATTATCTTTTGATACAATACCGGATAATGTTATCTCGTATATCATTTCTGCCTGGATTGAATCCAGTTGCAGGGAAACCACTCTGTGGTTATCTGAAAGATCAACAGCTGTCACAGGAACTTCTTTTACATCGTACTGATCCGAGCCGTACCGATTAGAATAGTGGTAGTTATAATGACGAATCTTGTAATGCTTCTTATTGACTGCGCTATCAGCGTTAAGAGGCAAGGTAAAAGTAAGATCAAAGCCTGTAGGAGTCAAGTGTATATCAAGAAGGTCCATGGGAACCTTTCCCGTATAAACAATCCGTTGGATGCCCCTGTCTCCAGCCCATCCGTGGTCATTTTGTCCCACCCATAGACTTCCATCGGGAGAAAAAGCTAATCGGTTGTTGCCTTTATGCAAGCCTTGTCCATCCAGAAAAGGAAGGCAAGCTCCCTGGACTTGCCCGGAAACAGTGTCCAATATAACACGAAGGATTCTGGGTATATTCATTTCTCCAACAAAAAACTGTCCCTCAAACGGCCCAAATTCGCCTTTAGTATGATCAACGAGCGGCTGGGTAGGAGAGCTGGCCATAATCCCTTGGGGAAACTGTACTACCGGTTTAGTACGCATACTGTCCAATTGAGCAACAGGTAACTTATAGGGACTTCCTTCGTCCCAGCCCTTTCTCCATATCAAGCTTGCGGGATGACCATAAAAATGTCCTTTTTCAACTAAATACAATGGACTTGTGGGTACCCAATCCCCCTGATTATCCGTAACAAACAGATTTCCATGTAAATCAAAACCTAGACCGTTAGGAGAACGAAAGCCACAAGCATAAGGAATCAATTTCCCATCCGTTGTATATTTCATGATCCAGCCCCGGTAAGGAACAGGAGCATACATCTGTTTGGGTTTGTTGTGTTCTTTTGTCAATGTATTCAGCTTTCCTCGAACTTCTTTAAAAACACCACCTCCCGGAGAAGCACAATTTAAAGCGATATATAAATTTCCTTCACTATCCTTTACCGGGCCGTAAGCAAATTCATGGTAATTCCCTGAGATCCCAAAGTCATCAGTAACCGTTTGGTATTCATCGGCCAGCCCATCATCGTCTGTGTCAATGAGTCGAGTTAATTCAGGGCGCTGCATCACCAAGACAGTATCTTCGCTTTCTGCCAAGATTCCCAAAGGATCCTGCATTCCCGTAGCAAACAATCGCCAAGATTTTTCTTTGGGGTAATAAAACATAACCTCTCCTGAACTGAAAACGGCCACTAGCCTCCCATCAGGTAAAAAGTCAAGGCCTCCTACCTGCCCACCTTCTCCTTTCGGAAGCATAATATTTTCTACTCGGTACGATTGCTTCGGTTCTTTATTTTTAGTGTTACATCCCGCTATGAGCACCCCAATAATCAAACTGCTATATAATAATTTCCTTCTCATGAATCTATACTTTATTTGTTTGTCACTTCAATGGTAAACTGCTTCGCCTCATCTGTTGATAACTGCAAAGCGTTTTGCTGCCAACTACCTGAAGGACTACTGACTGCTGCACGGCCGGAGTCAACGTTTACAAACCAAAGAGGTGTTGTCAGTTTTGGGATACGAAAAGAACGAACTATTCCTGAGCCTGCTGTATCGGGCTTAATCAACTCATACACATCAACACCATCCCACTGGTAGTGAAATTCAGGGTAGTGATTTATAAGGCGGTAACCTTTGAAGGATACTTGCGGGATACGATTTTTATTGCCCAGTCGAAAGGGGTATTCCGATTTATCTTTATAAAATATTGTCCCATTGATATGGGCAACCTCCATCCCCTTTCTTTGCCATAAGTCTTCATGTGCCAAAAATCCCCCGGACCAGACATACCGTAACTTGCAACTTCCCGCATCCCAACAATAGGACAGGCTGTCCGACAAACTGACAGCAATAGCTGCAGGGCCACAATCCGGCATAAATATCCGCATCAAATAAGGTGGTTTTATCTTGTATGGATGCGATTGTCTGGCTCCTTGCCTTACCTCCTCTTGTTGATGCATATTGGTGTCTTCATTCAAAGGAGGCAAGTCTTTATTAGTTACATACATAGCGCCATACATGGTCATTCCATGGCCCGGATAAGTACACACATAGGGATAAATTCCTTCTTCATCCGGAGCTTTAAAAGAAATAGTTTGAGAATCGCCTGGCTTTAATACCGAAATATGCCATAAAACATCATCAGACTTTGGGACATAGTGTAACTCGGGGCCACGCGAGCCGAGCTTCAATGCAAGTTTTACTATTTGCGCTCTTTTGTTAGGTTGGGTAAATACTAAATTATGTTCCATTTCTCCCGTATTGATCAAGGTAATTTCCACATTTGCTCCCGGCTTAACACTGAAACGATCCAAACTATATTGTAATCCTTTCATGGCTTTGAGTCGGATATGGACAGTCGCCTCTCCATACTGATTTTTAGAGGATGTAAATCTACTACACCGTTGAAAAGCGGCTGCTATTATAACACCAATCACAATAGACCGCATTATATTTTTCTGTATACTCATATACCGTTAATTAAAAAAAGCTTTTATAATGAAACGGAGGCACGAAAATACTTTCATCACTTTTATAAAAGCTTTCATCTAAATCAAACACACCTCCTTCAACATGGTCGGTGGACATTTTGCCGCCAGGTATCCTACGACACAGCTCTTTCCAATTCTTATAATTCTGAGCACCATTTGTCTCCAGAAAGTTGAAACTTAAACCTGGAAACGGCTGGAGACGAGCAGCTATTCTTTTATTCCATTCAACCAACATAGGACTAGCTGTTAAATCAGCGCAAAAGCAAGCAATATCATGGTCTCGGGCAATGTTTAACATCTTTAACGTAACGCTTAACGTCTTCGCCGTAGGCTTAAGTGCAATAGCATGATATCCCTGTTGTATCCCTGATAAAACTTCCTTTTCTGAATGGGCACTTTCATCCATTGCAATTCTTAAGCCGAAATCAGAAACATCTATTTCAGAATCCTCTGGAAAGGGTTCTTCCAGAAGAACAACCTGGTCTAATGCGTTAATTGTCTCTAAGTGGCCTATAAATGATTTTAGTTGTACTTTTTCTACATAACGTCCGTTAGCATCCAGATAATACCGGACCCTTCCATCCGGTGTATGGGGAGTTCGGAACTCGCTGGCCAGTCGATGGATAAAAGTCATCCAATCCTTGTCTTTCGCTAGCATTTCCTCGTCCGCACCCGGATGCCCTATTTTGATCTTAAGAAAAAAATACCCCTGCTTCATCAATTTCTTTATCAGACTTTCCTGCATACCATACGACAAAGCCGGAAGGGCAGCGAGTTTATCGTTCTTCGCAGAGAGCAAGGTACGATATGACGGAGGTATCATCTTTTCAAAATTATCAATTCCATTTTCATAGGCATACAGCAACCATGCCGCATGATCTATAGGAGTCAATGCATTCAGAACAAAAGTTTTTCTTAGCTGGGTATTATTTGTAACCTTTTTTGCATAGTCATATACCGTTTCGAATATATCATCTAAAAGCGTCATCGGGCTCAGATATTCATGATTTATAAGAAGGTCCAACGCCATCTGTGTAGTCTGAAACATTAACTTATTGCCATCTTCTTCGGAATGGTGGTAAAAGACATCCGGATCAGACCATAATACACTTTGCACGCCATAACCGAAAGCGGCATGATTGGTGCTTTTTAACTGAACCGTCACCTGCCACAACCCTGTCAAACTACCACCTTTAAATCCAAAAGGATGCAGGAGCGGTTCTCGTTCTACGATCGCTTTAGCATCAACTATTTTTATTGATTGTGTCTTTCTCATCTTCTTTATTAAGAATATTTAACCCATTCACGGCCAGATATGCCATTAACCCGGGACCCGTCTTAAGCGCTTCTTCGTCAATATCAAACGTAGGGGTATGAAGGCCTGATGTGATGCCTTTATCCTTATTTCCCGTACCTAAACGGTAAAAACAGGAAGGGACAATTTGCGCATAATAGGCAAAGTCTTCAGATGCAGTCCAGATATCTAAATCAACTACATTTTCTTCCCCGAGGTAGTCTATGACTTGCAGTTTTACTTGATTGGTTATGTTTTCATCATTATATAGCACCGGATACCCTTTTCTAATTTCAAGCGAACAGGTACCTCCCAGGCCCTCTACTACAGAGCGGGCTAAATTAATCAATCGATCGTGTACCTTAGCTCGCCACTGCTCGTCTAATGTCCGAAATGTTCCTTCAATCTCTACTTCATCAGGAATCACATTGGAAGATCCATTTGCTATAAATTTTCCAAAAGACAAAACTGACGGTACTAAAGGGCTGGACGCTCTACTTACAATTTGCTGAAGCGCAGAAACTAGCTCACAACTAATTGCAACCGGATCGATAGTCAGGTGAGGCATGGCCGCATGACCACCCTTACCGTGTACCTTGATGAACAATTCATCCGTACTGGCCATGTAACGTCCCGATCGAAGACCTATTTTTCCCGCCGGCAGTTCTGGCATAGTATGTTGGCCCAAAACATACTGTGGGGCCGGATTGCGTAATGCCCCTCCTTCTATCATTCTTTGCGCACCTCCCGGAGCCCTTTCCTCGGCTGGCTGAAAAAGAAGTTTGATGGTTCCGGAAAAAGAGGCTTTTACTTGATTAAGAATGGCAGCCACTGTAATTAATGAAGCCGTATGTGCATCATGACCACAGGCATGCATCACCCCTTTATTCACAGATCGGTAAGATACGTCATTAGCTTCTTGTATAGGCAACGCATCTATATCCGACCTAAGAGCAATGGAACTCCCACTCGATGTTTTGATTCCCTGAACCCAAGCAAGAATACCTGTGTTTGCTATAACCTTAAAAGAAATCCCTAATTCAGATAACCGTTCTTGTATATAAGCAGAAGTTTTGTTCTCCTCATACGACAACTCCGGATGCTGGTGCAAAAACCTTCGGTTCGCCACTGTTAAAGAATAGTAGTCCTCCGCAAGCTGCTTTATGGTCTGTTGTAGCATGGGTTTTAAATTTATCTATCCAGCTATTAACGGTCTTTCTGTAGAAACGCTTTTACAAAGCCGTCATCCGACAGCTTCGGATAAGCTGCAATTACTCGATCAATTTCTTTCAATTGCCCCGGAGACAATTTTTCTTCCTTATTCAGGCACCATCGGCCTTTCAACAGTCCCTGCCTCCACAATACTTCATGAATACCAGCAATAGAGCCGGCAAAGTGATGTTGGGGATCAAAAATAGCTGCATTCATATCTGTAACAGCTATTCCACTGGTTAACAGCTCGCCTGCATTGTCGTAGTTATTACGAATACACGCCTTTATTTCTTTAAAAAGGCTCACAGCCTGATGGGTCCAAACGGCCCAATGTCCCAACAGTCCGCCAGCAAACCGTTTCTCCACGACTGTTCCATTGACATTAAAACGATAAGTAGTCAATAAGTCGGCTATAATGTTATCATCATTTCCAGTATAAAGCGCTATGTCGTTCCTCCTGGAGGAATGGCAGACGGCACGAACGACATCCAGCGTTTGATAGCGATTGAATGGTGCTGTTTTAATGGCATAAACACCTGGTATTTCAACAAATTGTTCCCAAAATGAGTAGCTCAGTAATCGTCCTCCCACTGCAGGCTGAAGGTAAAACCCAAACACAGGAATAATGTCGGCAACTTCTCTTACGTGATTAATTAGGGTTTCTTCAGCATAATCGTTCAAGCCTCCCAAGCTTACCAATCCTAAATCATAGCCATAGTTCACCGCTGTCCGGGCTTCCTTGAGGGCCTGTTTGGTTTCGCCACAAATGCCGGCAACCTTAACGATGGGCCTATCTGAAGCCACATTAGCTACCTCTTCCGCAGCTAGTCGTAATACGGGCTCAAAAAGGTTTACTTCCGGTTTCCTAATTTCAAACTGGGTAGTATGTACGCCAACAGCCACCCCTCCGACTCCACAGGCAAGATAATAACGGGTTAACCGGCGTTGCGTATCTTCATCCAACCGCAATTGTGCATCCAAGGCTAAAGGATGGGCCGGAATTACAGTCCCTTCACTCAAAATTTTTTTTGCCGCTGTCTCCATTGTTTTATCTATTATTTTTGTTTTTTAAAATAAATTGTTCATTTGAAAAACCAGTCAAAACTTGCCTTCCCTTTCCTGAAAATGAGTGGGTTTATTAATGGTAGCCCTATCTTGTATAAGCCATTCTGCCGTCAAGTTAATCATTTGCTTCAAAGAAACACGTGGGTAGCCAAAAAGCCGAAAAGACTCAGCAGCATTGCTTAACAATGCCATCGGTTGTTCCTCCCCCTGAAAAATAGGTTCAATATCAAATATTCGCCCAAACTCCTCTGCTATCCATCTAACCGGAACAGTTTCGGGGCCGGTTACATTGAGGAGTTTAGCAGGCGTGCTACAATGTAACAACGAGCGTAGCGTAATTTCATTGGCATCACCTTGCCATATCACGTTTACATGGCCCATTCGCACGTCTATGGGTTGCCTATTTCTGACAGATTTGGCCACTTCTACTAATATCCCATAACGCAAGTCATTGGCATAATTAAGTCGATACAACAATAAAGGGGTTTTGTATTTCTCTGAAAAATGTTGAAACACGCGTTCCCGGCCCAAGCAGGACTGGCCATATTCTCCAATTGGAGCAGGGTGTGTTCTTTCGTCTGCACCAGCTGAAGTCACTTGAGTAAATGGATATACATTTCCTGTAGAATAAGCCACAATACGGGAGGACCTATACTTTTTAGCAACCATACCAGGTAAAAAAGTATTCATTGCCCAGGTAAAAGATTCTTTTCCAGTAGTTCCGAATTTCGTGCCAGTCAGGTATAGCACATTCGCAACCTCAGGGAGTGCATTTAATTCTTTTTCGTTGAGTAGATCTGCCTGATAAGTAATTATACCATCTCTTTCCAGCTCTTCCTTCAATCCCGGTTCACTTAAACGGGATGCTCCTATCACCTTGTTTGTTTTACCACAACGGTTAATCGCCTGTTTGGCAAGACGTGCCAGGCTCGGCCCTATCTTCCCACCCACTCCTAAAATGAGGATATCTCCTTCCAGATTCTTCATATCTTTGATTAAGGCATCCGAAGGTTCCAATAGCCTTTGTACTCTCGTTTCTATATTCTCCATAACTAGATTGATTACAGCTTTTTCCTTGCGCTTTCCACTTCTACTGTACTAATGCGGCCTGCGTCATTATTCCAGGAAGTGCGTATGTAAGAAAGTATATCAGCAATCTGTTGATCACTTAAAAAGTTAAATGCGGGCATCTTTTCCCCATCTTCACTATATTTATTTTTTATAGCCGCGTCTCCTTTCAAGACAATAGCAATAAGCGCGCTTGTTGTGCCTGTGACAGTCGAGTTTCCATTGAGCGCCGGAAAAGTACCGGATACACCATTTCCATCAGGCCTATGGCATGAGGAACAATAGCTTTGATACAATATTTTAGGCTCGCTTCCAGAAATTTTTGAATCTACCGTCCCTGGCATCGGATTATTGACATCTACTTTTGATAAATTGTCCAAATCACTAATTCTTGCCACGCGGATGATGCGATCGTCCCTGGGCGTTCCTTTTCCCGCTTTCTTCCAATCTCTGTTACTTGTAGCAATATAAATATCACCTGACGGCGATACACATACATCTCGCAAACGTCCATATTTATTGTTGAAAACAACCCTCTCCGATACGACAGCGTCTTTTTGTTTATTCAATTTTAATACTCTCAGGCTCGATCCTTTCAAGGTGGCTATTAAAATGGAGTTACTCCATTCCGGAATTTTACTTGATCCGTAATAATCAATTCCGGACGGCGCAACAGTAGGAGTCCAGGCTTTTAGGGGGGGCAGAGTATGCATGCTGTCGCTGAATGCCTGCTCTTTCGGTAAATTGGGATATCCCATAACGTCGGGCCATCCGTAATTTCCACCTTTTACGATCAAATTAACTTCGTCGTCACTTGCGGGCCCATTAGTAGAATTAAACAAAATACCATCCTTGGTATAAACCAGCCCCTCCGGAGCACGAAAGCCGAAGGCCCAGACCGGACTACCAGGAAATGGATTGTCTTTTGGTACAGATCCATCAATATTCAAACGAAGAATCTTCCCGTTCAGTGAGGTCGTATCTTGTGCATTCCGACTGTTACCCACATCTCCTGTTGCCCAAAACACTTTTCCCTTAGGAGAAACGGCAACTCGAGATCCATTATGGTGCGTATTGCCTGGAATGTCAAGAAGCACTAACGGCTCTGTCAAAGTATCATTCCTGACCGTATAACGCTCTAGGCGCAAAACGATATCGGTGTCATTCACCTTATGGGTATAAGTCACAAAAACATAGACCGTTCCATTCTGAGTATAAACGTCCATTCCTAATAAACCTGGCGTTGTTCTCTTGTATACTTTTTTTTCTATATTAATTAAAGTCGTTTCCTTCCCGGTGTGAGGATCCACCTTCCCAATAACACCCTTTTGCTCCGTAAACCAAATCTGATCATCAGGTCCCCATACAATTTCCCATGGAACTTCCAGTTCCGAAGCAACAGTAGTTACTCCGATTTTTGTGCTGTCCAGTTGAAAAACCTCCTCAACGGGTGCATCAAATTTTTCCCGGGACGGCTCCTGACTACACGCGCTTAAGAAAGCCGTAGCCACCACTATAAGAAAAATTAAATATTTGTTATTTAATAAATAGCTCATATACGTTGTTTATAGCTAGTGCAAACAAAATCAAAAGGCCTAATATTCCTGCTACCCTACTAAACCCTTTATTCTTGTATCTTCCCATTATTTTTCCATCATCGGCTATCAGAAATACTGCCAATCCAATAAAAGGCACAATAAAAATCGTTACCGCTTGGGCAAGAATGATCAACTGAATGGGAAGACTTCCAAAAACTATGGCAATTATTGATCCGATGACAACGATTAGGGCGATCAGTCCTCGAATTTTTCCCGAATTCAAACTTCCTCCATACCCTAACGCATCGCCGGACAAAGTTCCCCCTAAAGTAGCATTCCCAATTAAGGAAGAAAAGGAGGCTCCAAAAAGACCGGCAAGAAAGATATAGGACGCATATTCACCGAAAGCTGGTTTTAAAGCCTTTGCCATGTCCGTTGCCGAGGTTATAGTTACCCCTTTTGTATGCAACACAGACGCTGAACAAACCAACAAGATAGCGCTCATAAGGCCCAGAATACATAAACCCACAATACTCTCTTTACCAGTCTGTGCGACTTCAGGATGTAGCCTCCTCCGCTCCTGAACTAAATAGGATTGGTAACAAGCGCCCACAATAGAAAAACAGGAAGCCACAAAAGCAACTATTAGCCCCATAGAGCCGTGAGGAATCGCAGGACGAAATCCTGTTATAATCTCGAGAGGATTCGGCTTGGATAAAACGAGAGTAGTCAAAAAAGCAAATAACATCAAAAAAATCAATGTAATCATCACCTTCTCCAGTATTTTATAAAAGGCTCTGAAGAAAAGTAAGCTAATTACCGCAAGGTTAAAAACAATTACCCAAACAACCGGTGACGTATGAGTTGGTTCTGCAATTGACATGCTGATGCCAATAGAATTGCCGGCCTGAAAGGAAGAGGTAACCAAAAAGATCCCCAGACCTACGGCTATGCCAGCTGCCTTTCCCCACTTTTTCGTGATAACGGTTAACAACGACATCTCTGTAGCCAGCCCAATCCTTGCCGACATATTCGTGAAAAGAATTAAAAAAAATACGGCTACCACTACAAGCCAAACCAGAGAGTAGTTATAATACGCACCCATCATTGTGGTAATCACAATTTTACTCGGACCAAAGACCAAAGCCGCTATTATAATACCTGGCCCTAGGGAACGTAACCAAGTCTTCCAAGAATAAAAAGAAGGCGTACTTCCTTCTTCCACTCCCGTCTCTTTTTGCGTTATCCGTGGTGTTGATACCCCCATACACATTAATTCTATTTCTTAGTTCTACCGAATAAAAATCACCTTACTTATCCCAAACTGGAAGATCTTAATTTTAAGATCATCAAAGTTATACCTTTCACCGTACAAATACTTTACGTAATTTATCCAATAGTCCAACTATTTTATCAAATATTAATCTCGTTCGGGCCAAAAATCGCGCTTTTACTAAGACGTTCGCTCCGCAATATTCACCATTCGAAACAAGACGGATCTTTTCCATCTGCTTCTGTCGTCTATCAACTGCGCTCTTATTCTTCTCGATTCAGATACTCTGTTACGATACGCTATCGCAGGGTTTATTCATAACAGATATGTATTTTCCCATTTATATGAAACATTTCCCTGTCAGTCAAAGAACAGTCTGCTCCCGCGCCACTCACCAACCCGGATTTTGCTCCAAGTTAGGATTTAACGTTATCTCACTCTCAGGTATTGAATTCAGGTAATCACGACCAATCTTAAACCCGTACCCATTAGGCATGGCCTCTTTAAACGGATCTAAGAAACCGTTCGCATCAACGCTGTAAGGATTTTGAGCGATTTGAGATGCCTTAAAACCCGTAGGTCTTTGACCGACAATTAGCTCGTCAGCGGCAGCCCAACGCGCTATATCATCCCAACGAAAACCTTCCAAAGCAAGCTCTACCCTCCGCTCTCTTCTAATCTCGTTAATGATGGGAGACAGGGAAGGGAAGTTCCAATTAGGGTCGGTAGGAATGCCGCCAATTTTCAGATGGGGCATACCAACCCGGTCCCTTAGAATGTTAATAGACTGGTCCAAGTCCTGTTGGGTAAGCTCACCCAATTCGGCTTTTGCTTCAGCATAGTTTAACAATGCCTCAGCATATCTGTAAATAATTAATCCCTTCTCTCCATACTGTTGAATGTGGAATTCCATATGCGGATTATATCCTTTCTTAATAATATATCCACTAGGTGCCTGATAATCATTGG
Source organism: uncultured Chitinophagaceae bacterium (assembly GCA_964467635.1). GTDB lineage: Bacteria > Bacteroidota > Bacteroidia > Chitinophagales > Chitinophagaceae > FW021-bin31. Next base: position 11,073 of record CAYXRN010000045.1, read on the forward strand.
AACTATTTAATTTATTATACACTTCACTCCAGTTTTCCGTAGATCCATCTTCGTGGATCTTCCAAATCGCCTCCGGTGTAGCAATAGTCTGATAAAAACGAGGATCTCTATTTTCTTTTTCATCGGCCAGTTTGTCGTGTCCTTCAAATCTCGAGCTAACGCTGATTGGTTTACCATCATCACACAGATAAGCGTCTGCCAGTTGTTTCGTAATGGTATGCCCTACCGGCCTTTCCATCCTAAAATTGAGATCATGCGTAAAGCCTCTTTCGCCTCTTGTTAGTTCATTATCATATTCCCGCCAAAACAAGACTTCCGGATTAGACTCATAACTCTGCTTAGAAAACAAGTCTTGATAGTCCCTTTCAGGGTGGCCAGTACTGTATATGGAATACTTTCCCGACTTCATTAACTGCAAAGCTGCTTCTGCTGCTTTCTTAAAGAATTTATTATAATCAGGATTTGGAACCCCAAAAGGGTCTCCTTCATGGTATTTCTCCCAGGTGCCTTCATAAAGCGCTACTCTACTTTGAATTAATAGAGCCATCCATTTATTGACTCTTCCAGCCCCACGGCCGACCTCCCCAGACAAATACTGAACCGCAGAATCCAAAACACTAATAATATTGGTGGCTACTGTATCCCGTCTTGTTCTTTTATTATAGAGCTCAGGAGAGTTAGTCTTTAACGTCTTATCATACCATTGAATGTTACCGTAAGACTGTAATAATTTAAAGTATATCAATCCTTTAAAAAAATAGGCTTCTCCAAGATATTGCTTGTAAGAATCCAGGCTATTATTCTTCTTTACTTTTTGATAGTGTGTCAGGAAGTAATTAATACTTCTGACATTTCCATAGCCTATACTCCCACTTGTGGAAACAGTTCTGGTACCCTCAAGGCGCGAACTCGGAGTTATGTTAATCTCATTATCACTTGTGAAATCATTTCCATAATTATTATAGCTCGGAAACATAGAACTGGAATAATACTGATTTACATAAGTTTTCAAATCATTAGGCGTATTAAAATAGTCTACTTCTGTAATCTCATCTAACGGGGTACGGTCAAGAAAGTGTTTCTTACAAGAAAACAGAGTAATACTCAGAACGAAAATAATTCCTATCTTAAAATATTTCATTATTGAGAATTTAATTATTTAGAATCTAACATTAATACCAAAGGAGTAAGAGCGTGAAATAGGATATATTACTCCACTCGTAAGATACCCCCCAAATTGGGGATCTGACGCGATAGCCGTCTCAGGATCAAATATCTCTGGCAACTCAGTTATCAATAATAAATTTTCACCAGAGAAGAAAACCCTTACCCTTTCAATAAATATATTTTTTAATATCTTTTTGGGTAGGGTATATCCTATCTGCAGGTTCTTTAATCTAAAATATCCTGCGTTAAGAATATATTTAGACTGTACCTGCCGGTTTTTCCTTGTCTCAGTTGAGAAATATGGCTTGGGAAGATAGGCATCTGTATTAGGACCCAACAGATTCGTCTCATCGGCAGGGCGCCAATAATCAAGAGCCGGTGAATTTTTATACAGTCCCGATCCGGTGGCTGATCTCGTCATACCCCAGAACTTTGTTGAGCTACGATCAGGGAAAAAGTCTCTTTTGGCTATTCCCTGCCAAAACATATTAAAATCTATATTCTTCCAATTTATTCCCAACGTAAAGTTAAGGTTATACCTTGGAGACGAATTTCCAATAACCGCAATATCTCCATGGTCATCAATTGTTCTACTTCCATCGTCAATGACACCATTACCATCCACGTCTCGATACTTCATATCACCTGGCCCCCAACTATTATAATATTTTGATTGGTCTGCCATTTTCTCTCCCTTCTCTTGTATAAGTCCTTCGCTAATTAAACCCCATATTTCTCCAACATCTTTTCCTGCATACCATGTGTCAATAGTTCCCTTGTCATTTCTATATTTCAGAATAGTAGATCTGTTATCTCCGATCCCGAACTTAAGATTGTAGGAAAGGCTCCTCGAAATCTGGTCTTGCCACGCCAAAAGCAACTCAAACCCTACTGTTTTTAGTTTGGCGTTATTTTCTCTAGGAGCACTTGTCCCAAGCGTGTATGGCAAAGATACTGCCGGCCCTATCATGTTTGAAGTAATTCTTTTGTACCAATCGAATGTTAAGTCTAATCTCGAGTCTAAAAAGCTGGCATTTAATCCGAGGTTAAAGGTTGTAACGGTTTCCCAGGTAAGGTCTGCGGAAATAATTTGCGGATCTGTAGCATAGACGGGGCGTTCCTGAGCAAGAATCCAATCGAGCTCATTATGAATTTTAATCGGCGCTAAATAAGAATAATAATCGCTGACATTCTGGTTTCCCAAAGACCCATAGGATGCGCGCAGTTTAAAAGTATTCACATATGGCTTAATGGGCTTCCAAAAGTGTTCAGAGGAGATAACATAGCCAAGTGATGCAGAAGGGAAGAGCCCCCACCTGGATCCTTCACCAAAACGGGAAGAACCATCATAACGAGCGGTCAACCCTAAGAGGTATTTCTCCTTATAATTATAGTTTAATCTGCCAAAAACGCTTTGTGTAGCCCAATGAAAAAGCCTGTCATCAACTGTCTTATCACCCAAGGAAGTGGTTAAAGACGGAACTTCCTCTACAATTAAATTTGTTCCGGTAGCATTAAGCCTCGTATAAAATCGTTTGTCTTGCTCATATCCAATCATCGGTTTAAAATAATGCCGGTCGTTAATTTCAAATTCATAGGAGGAAATTATATTCGCCTTTTGATACTTACTTACCTCAAATAAAGAAGTATAGCCTGAGGTAGGTTTTCCTATATTACCAATACTACCGTCTCCATTTTCGACATCAATAGGCTTAGGATTTGTTGTATTTCTATTGCCTATATAATAATAGTTATAAGAAATCTTCGTATTCCATCCTTTTATGGGTTCAATGTTGGTTCGAAATGTTAATAAAACTGCATCCTTATGGCTTTTGTCCCTTCCAGTACCTTGCTGTTGCCGGACAAGAGGTGATTGAATAGTTCCATTTATATTATAAAACGGCATCATAGGCGCAAACATTATCATTTCTCTAAATTGATGTTCCCGTCCTACAGTAGTTTCTCCTAATGGATAATTACTAAACCTATTGGTGTATTTGAGGCTGGGGCTAAAGGTCAGCCAGTCTGCTATTTTGGTATTAAGGTTAACTAAAACATTATATCTTTCATAATAATCATATCCATATGCATACATTCCATTTTGGTGCAAATAAGTGCCTCCTATATGATACTGTGTTCGTTCATTTCCACCGTCAACGTTGATATTGTGTTTCTGGCTAAAGGCATAATTGGCAATTAAAATGTGGGGCCAATCATAATTAGCATTTCCGTCTCTCCTTCCACCCCAAATGTAATCTATGGGATTTTCAGGATCATATTCATACGGAAAAGTACCATTCATGTATCCTTTTATCCTTTCCATCTGTTCTTTACTATACACATCTTTCGCCCCTATATTATGAGAGGCCTCATTAAATGCAACGGCCCAAGTATAAGCATCTACATAATGCGGAACTTTTAAAGGTTGCGAGAAAGACAAATTGTTTGAGTATTTTATGTGTACTTTTCCATCTTTAGTACCCTTCTTTGTAGTAATTAAAATAACACCAAAAGCCGCTCTTGACCCATAGATCGCAGCTGCAGCAGCATCTTTCAAAATGGAGATACTCTCAATTTCATTTGGCTCGATATCGACCGGAAAGGACTCCACACCATCTACTAGAATTAAAGGACTCGTATTTCCATTAATGGAACCCATTCCTCTTATATTCCAGGAACTCGTAGAACCAGGTTCTCCGCCTCTCATCCCCATCGAGATATTCAAATTTGGTGAGGCTCCCTTAACCAAATCGCCAAGGTTGTACGCCGGTCGACCTTCTAGCTCCTCGTTGGAAATAACATCTACGGCTCCTGTTAAGCTAATTTTCTTTTGCTTTCCATAGCCAACTACAACTAGCTCATCCAGTGAAGATGCAGAAGAAGTTAAACTAACTTTTATCGTGTTTCTACCATTCACAGGAACTGTCAAGTCTCGGTATCCTATATAAGAGAACACTAAAGAATCATTATCTTTTACCCCCTCTAACTTAAAAGCACCATTTTCATTAGTCAAAGCTCCATTGGACGTTCCTTTAACCCGTACCGTCACTCCAGTTAATAAATTATTGCTCTCTTTAGATTGAACAGTTCCCGATACCATTTGTGCTTTCGTCACCGGTATCGCTAAAATGAAAATCGCACAAGAACTTACTAATATCCTATATACATTATTGAGCGAAAATATACTTTTCATAATCTTATTTTTTAGATAAAAACTATTTCTGAATGAGGATATCAAAATTAATGGTAGATAATCCCCGTTGGAAAACATCCGATAGTCCTTTGATAGTGACGCTATTCACTCTCATTAACTCATTTTTAAATCCTCCGCCCGATTTAGGTACGCGAATCCAAATCAAATATGCAGAATCGGGATTGAAATATTTTTGGTCCCCAACATTTGAACCATCAGCGTCATAGGTAATATACGTTCTGGACGGAAAAGGAATACCCTCGAAGAAAGAGTCGTCTAAAGTAGTGATGCTATTTGAACGATACGCTTCATAAATTGCATCTATCTTGGGATCACCCGGTGCAAGTACCTCAAACCTTGTATTCTTTAAATCGTCAATAGTCGAACTGTTATCCCATCCGACTCCATTACATTTGTATCCTCCTCCAACATTTTTGGTATTAGCCGGGCAATAAAAATTAAATTCCATTCTACTATTGATATAAAATAAAAATTCAATTTCAGTATCTCTTCCGTTAAGATCACAAATGCCAATCGCTTCATTATCTTCCATGAAGAAACAAGGATCCGCACTAACGGTAGAGGTCCCCTGTGCCATCATAGTGATATTCTCCAGCTTTTCATAAAGGACTTCAGAACTCACCAGAACTGTATCAGAAACCGATTGTCCAAACGCGTCTACAGCAGTTATTCTGACGTTACAGGTAGCGCCTCCAAATGCATAGTCATAATCAAAAGAATAATCTTTTACGCCCCCCAAGTCTGCCAACGTTTCAATCACGGCAAACGAACCGCTGACATCGTCTTCAATAACAATCTTATCCAATCCGCTCTTTGCCTCTATTTTGCCGATAATATGAACAACCGAATTACCGGGAACATTAACCACTATGGTAGTCGGAAAGTTTGTAAACTTGGGCGGTATTAATAACTCGTAAGGCGTGATTTCAACAAACCCACTAAAACTCCTTCCTTCTGCCAAAGACGCTTGGACCTTAATCCCCTTAGCATCTGACATATCAACCCCTGAAAAAGCTGACATTGGAATAGTGAAATTATATCTTTTGTCATCGTTTTCATTTGCAGTATCGGAGTATAAAAGAATATTTTCACCTTCTTCTCGCTCTAGCAAAAAGTCTACTGTTTTAATACTTATAGGAGAAATTATGGTTCCTTCGACCTGCGGTTTTGGTGAAAATTCAGATGTCGCCGTATTAAATCCCAAAGAATCTGATAACAAAACAGGGGTAGTCGGAGGGGTAGGAGTGTTTACCCGTTGACATCCGACAATAAGCATAGCTACTAAAGCAAAAGCCGAAATTATTGTTAATAATTTTCTCATACATTTATGGTTTTAGAATCATTAAATCTAATTTTTCCCTTGCTCCTTAATAAAATTGTCTCTCATTGTCTTAAAACTTGGGCTAAAAGCATGTCCCATAAGCGGAGCAATGTCTATTTCCTTATTGGTGCTTTTTAAACTATTATAAGCTGAAAAAACCGTCGTAGGGTGACAGGTGTTATCAATCAGGCCTACACCAAAAACCATGGGTACCCGAATACGTCTGGCGAAATTGATCGCATCATAATATTGCGACACCTTTAAAATCCTGGCATTTAATTTACCGTTAGAATCCATTGGAACTAACTGTGGCCATCCAGAAGGCCGGTCAAAGTTTCGTCCACTATGCTCACATAAAGCAGGTACGTTTGCTACTGCAGCGGAAACTCGCGAATCCAATCCCGTAGTGATTAATGTTAGCCCTCCCCCTTGGCTAGAACCATTAACAATCAAATTCTTGTGATCCCATTCAGAACGGGATGTCACGTAATCAATTGCACGAATAATTCCCAGAATTACATGATGAAAATAATAAGTATCTCTGTTATCTCTGCCCTTAGTCGAATAATGATCCAATGATCCTTTCGCCTTTTCCTTATAATAATCGGCTGACATACCATTTGGCAGATCATGAATAGACAACGACATAACCAAAAATCCTTCCTTAGCCCAGTTTGTCGCATAATTATATGAGGCCGATCCGACTCCAGCTCCTGGAATATTTATTAAAGCAGGATAGGGACCTTCCCCCGACGGTTTCCCAAAGTAGGCATGAACCTTATAGCCATTTACATTGTCTAGTGTTATATCGTAAACCTCCACACCGGATACATGCACCTTATAAGGTGTTAAGTCAGCATTAATAGGAATCGCGTTCAAGATCTCTTTCTGGGCCAGCCAATAGTCCATAAAGTCATCTGGCACGGTAGTCGTTGGCTTGATCTGGTTGGGAGATACGGCGGCGGCGGCCATACCTGAAGCTTTTTTATCGTTCAGGAGCGCGTAACTTACGTGGCAACGCACAATCATTGGAAACGGCTGTTCCCACATGACGTCAGCCTTTCCATCCTTTAAGAGAACAACGCCCTCTTTCAGAACTTTAACCCCGTCATTAGAAAGCGTATATTTTATCCGGCCATCTACCGGTTCACCGTCCGAAGTAACAGTCACCTCAAATCGAATAGTTTCTCCTGTACTATAGATCGCGTTATTCCGATTCGTTGTAACAAATATTTTAGCTTTTCCAACATTAGGAGTGCCCAGGGTGTCATCGAAAGAATTTCCTGCTGTATCCGTAACTTCTACATTCGGATTGGCAACATATCCGCTATTATACTCCTTTTTACAAGCAGAGAAGGAATACAAAAAAAAGGATAAAAACAGTAGGCTAAAACAGACCTTTTTTATCATTTGTATTGTTTTGATAAGAATTATTTAGCTTATCTGCCAAAAATTTCTTTATTACTCAATAATTCTTCACATAAGGACGCAAGCAGTATTACCATATCGTTCCTATTACACTTTATTTCAACTTTCATACTTCTTATTTCTACCTGTATTACACATTATTGTACTAATCTGGCACTGGCACCTTTTTAGTTCGGTTCAGGATAAAATAGCTTTTGATAGCGTCACTTATGATAGATGCGCACTTCTACTCTGGGCGGAATGAACAACATGCAAGGCGTCTCTTATACACCCTCTTTGGTCCTTAAAAAATCGACTCTCAACTCGCGCGTTAACAAGCAGTAACCGGATTAAACAAAATCGCCTTATTGTTGCTCTCGCTCCTAAGCAGTCAAATTAAGCACACGTTTTTTCCCCAGTTATATAAAAGCCAATTGTTCTACACAACTTTTTGAATACAATAAAAAAACAACCAATTATCTATAGTTGGTACGCTAGAACGCATCGTAATACCCAAGCGCTCTCCTTCTACTTCGTTTCCCAATCAAATGGACTTGATTGATTATTAATAGTTCCAGTAATGTCCCCAACACCTTGGAAGCCCTTCGCTTCTGCACCATACAAAGCGAACGTCTGTAAAGCAAATTCTCGTTTTATTCCTAAAGAAAAGGTATTATTGTAAATGCGTATTTTGTCTGTATTTATTCCGAAATTTTCTAACAACAATTTTTTCTTCTGTTCGTCTGTCCCTGAGGTTAAAATATCTCCTTCTTGAGCCGTTAAGAGGTAATGCATGCCCGGATAATCAAAGCCCGCATGATAAAAGGAAATCGCATTCTGAGTAACCTCGGTAGTCTCATTAATAAAGTCATTATCAATAAAAGCATAATTAGTAGCAAAATATTCATTCCCTGGATCTTCATTATTAAATTGTGGAATCATAATAAACACTTTACCCGTAAATCGGTCAAGCGTCTTTTTAAAAATAGAACCTTTTACGTATCCATAGTCACAATGATCTCTAAACCTTACAAAATCACCAGTACAATCCTCGAAGTAGCAATCTATAACCGAAAGATGAGACGAACCATAGGCGTTATATATAAAATGAGAATGAGCATCAATACCTACCCTCATAAATGTGTCTTTTAAGTAAGTGACATGACTCGTTGGCTCATAATGACAGCCTGATGCACCGTAAACAACTCCTTCCATATCGATAAAAGTGCAATTTTTAACCAAAATATTCGTCGTTGGCGCGTCATTTGCCCCCTTGGTAAACCTGAGTACATATCCGACCTCTCCATCGCCTGTAAAATGAAATGCATCAAAAACGATATTCTGTGAGCCGCGAACATCTATAACGGTTGGGCTTCCTTTCTGTCCTCCTTCTTCTTCAATAGTAAATATCACCCCCTCTCCGCCTTTCAGGTACAATTTATTTTGGGGGCTTCCAATCCCATTAAGCGATAAGCCTTTCTCATTGTAAGCCCTTTTATAATCACCCGGCAGAAACTGAACCTTAACCGAAGTCTTAAGTACGGTACTTTTTACTGCCGACCAAAAGTTTTCATCTAAAAAATCGGCTGCATTCTCCTTTGTTTCGCCCGTCGCCTCTCCATCTCCATTCGGGGACACATAAAGCAGCACCGTGTCCGGAAGGTTCTCATCTACCCGTGGACTAAGCTTTTTGTATTCGTTGGAACATGCTCCTAAAATATAGAGCCCAAGTAAGAAGAATAAAATGTTTAATTTTTTCATAATCAGTGTGAATTAAACCCAAAAAATCAGCATATTTGTATCTTTTTCATTTGAGAATGGTAACGTACACGGTCGCAAGGTATGGTTTTATCTTTAAACAACCAAATATTCTGGTGGGAGCTCCTTCTGTATTTTTGGCTTTTGGCTGATCCCCGGACTTTCGACCTCTTAAACCTTTGAAAATCAATTCGATAATTTACGGGCTTTACCCAGACGGACTGGCTCAAATCATTGAGTAAAGTGAGCATTATAAAAGCAAGGGTCCACGTCTCGACAAGTTTCAAATCCATCCGGAGCCAGATAGCCAGCCCCCAATGCTATATTATAACCCTTCCGTAAAAAAAAATTTGATCGCGAATACACACAGATTACACGGCGGTTGACAAATTTTACTAAGGCTATGGTTCATGGGCCCAGTTCTTAATATGGGTTGTCTATATTACCCCCCAATTATCACGGGAGTATAGAATGGTCAGCTACGCGTATACTGCTTAGTTATCTATTACTTTTACACGCATCAAGTGACCATCATTTTCATAATATAAATATCCGTCTGGCTCCGTTTCAGCAAACCGAGTATCTTTCATTGAATCATCTTGGGTCAAAACCGATATTTTATGATTGTTTGTATTAATCATAATTAAATTACCTATCTCAGTATCGATGCCATAAATCATTCCATCGGAAGCCGGGAAATCACTGAGAACAGGAGGTCGGGGGTAAGTATCTTTTTTACGTCCCGGTAGTTTATCTTTGAAGATCGTTTTATGTTTTATTGGATCAAAAACATAATAGCGATCACCAGCAAATCCATATATCGTACCATTTGGTGCCTTTACTGCCTTGCTGTATGTATTAGCCCCAAGAATCGGCTGCGTTTTATAAGCAATCTGTTCGGTCTTGGGATCCCATAAAAACACCCAGGCATCCTTTTCTGTAGGTTTACTGCTGCTCCCTCCTTTGATTGTTGAGGTAACAAAAAGTTCGCCTGTCTCCGGAACAGAAACGACGGAGGTAAAGCTCTGATTATGGATTAAGTCTTTATAAATCTCAACGCTCCAGTCTCGAGGTCGAACACATACAAGCGTACCGCCGAGGTATCCTTTGATAGGATACGTGGGCACATAAACGTTACTGTCTGGTCCTAAAGTCAATTGTACCCCACGCTCCTGTCCGGCAAGGCGGTGTAATGCAGCCACTGGCCTTGGGTTAGAACCTGATAGCGGCGCATCCGGTAGGTAATAGTCCAAATATCCGCCGGTATAACTACTCATCAAAACTCCCTCACCGTATGAAAGAAAGTCGTACACTTGAACATGGCCCCGAGTAAGGTATCCCAGATCCCTGAATTCATTATTTTTAATGTCAAAAGAATAAACAGCGCCTGGTTTAAAAGAACTACCATACAACTTCCCGTCATGTAGCCCGCTAATACTAAACAATCTACGCGCAGGAGGAGTAAAATTGCTTTGAATAAAAGTAATTTTGCCTGTCGCTGTATCCTTTAATTCCAAATAACCTTTTTTATTAATCTTTGTAGCTACCTTTTTTCCTACGCTATTGGCTACTACCTTTTTCGCCCTCTTAGCGGTTTCTCCTTCCTTGATTGTGTCAGGTGTACATAAAAACTGAGTACCACCCTTACGTCCGTAAACGGCTCCATTTGTACCAACCCAAAGCGGAGAATGACCGTATGTTTGCAGCTTTTCCGGTAAAATCTGCTTTTTTTCACCGGTTATTGGGTTAAAAGACCACAATTCCGCATGATGCATCCCAAGTCCAAAATACAATATTCCTTCTTTGTCAACCGCCAGGTCAATTACATATTCTTCTCGTAAATCATTGGAAATTTGCTTCAGCGTTTCTACTTCATCCTTTTTAGGATCCAATACTAATACTGTTGCATCGGGATAAGTACCCACATAAATCCTCCCATCAGGCGCCCTCACATGACTGGCTTTCATCCAATAACGGGCTCCCGCTTTCAAGTCAAGCGGCGTGAGCTTATTCGCGCCTATATCATACCTGAAAAATCGTCCAGGCTGCCCGCCAAAAATATAAATTGTCTTTTCATCTTCCTTGAAAAGCATTAGCCCATTGACATTCCCATAAGAGGTAAGGTCAACATTTGTCACTTTACCGGTATTAATATTGACTCCAACCAAAGTGGCCCTTGAACCAGTATGAAGGGCTGCCCAGGCAATCGGCCCCGTTTTCTTATTATGAGTGACAAACTCGATATCCACGCTGTAACGGATAGGCTTCCCTAAGTCCTCCACTTTATATTTGATAGATTGCCGCTGAGCCATTCCTATTACACCAGAAAACATGCCAATGCCCAAAACTAATATCAAAAAACAATTCTTGACTACTTTAGATCTTATATCAATTATCATATCATCTATTTTATTTAGTGCCGGTTAATGGATTCGAAAAGATTTAATAGGCAAAACCAAGCGACCTATTAATAAGTATTTATTCTTTTGAATTGAGAACGACCGCTGTCTGCAGGTATAAGCTAGCCTTATCCGGTTAAAATAGAAAGGCTAAAAGCTAACCGGATATGCGCGCCGAGTAATATTTAATCCGTTCAGTAGAGAAGAGCTACCCCCGCAAGTTTGAATTATATTCTCCTTTCGTATCTTCTTATTTCTTTCCGCCCTCTGTTAATCCATTGTATTTGAGAAAGTATTCAAAAAATAAATAGGCAATTTTATTTGACTGGGCAGTAGGAGAGTGGTGAAGTCGATTTGTCATAGCTACCCGATAGTTATAGCCCAGCAACCTATTTACCGCCCTACTATAATTAAGCACCTTCCACCTATCGACCTGATCGGATTCTCCTCCCGAGACTAAAAAGGGGCGGGGGGCCATTAAAGCATGGAGTTCCTGCAAATTATATCCACGTTTTACCAATTTCGGATAAAGTCCTTTCGCACTCTTAATCATTCCCACCTTTCTCCATGTGTCTTTCCATGGTGGAGGATA
>CAYXRN010000046.1:0-22864 GCA_964467635.1 uncultured Chitinophagaceae bacterium
GCAAAGAATAACTTTTTAAGTCAATGTTGTTATTGAAATTATTGATGGGGTCTACCTTCAATACACCATGATCCTGGTTGAAAGAACCGGACACATAATATCTGGCCACATTTCCACCTCCGCTTACATTCAGGCTTATTTGTTGATTCATGGTGTAGTCTTTAAACAGCTTTTCCATCCAGTCAACAGACGGATATAAGATCGGGCTGTTCCCTGCTTTTGTTTTATCAATTTTACGATAAGTATAAGGCAAGGGGGCAAGCGGATCCCTGCTCAGTGTAGCTTGATTGGCCAGTTTCATATAAGTCACCGGGTCAGCCAACTCAATCGTCCGCGTCGGCATGGAGACAGAATTGGCGAGTCGCAGGCTCACCGTGGCTTTGCCTTCATGTCCTTCTTTGGTTTTTATCAATAAGACACCATTGGCAGCGCGGCTGCCATACAGCGATGTAGCGGTAGCATCTTTAAGAATGGAAAAGCTGGCTATATCATTCGGATTCAATCTGGCCAGATCAGTAGGAGAGGATTCGATATCATCGATAAGGATGAGCGGATTTTTATTGTAACCAAAGGTGGTGACACCTCGAACGAAGAAATTGGCGTTGTCTGCTCCCGGTTCACCACTTCGCTGATAGCCGATGAGTCCGGCGACACGGCCGGCAAGCGAGGTAGTCAAATTGCTGGTAGGTGCCGTTCGCAGCTTGGCCATTTGATAGCTGTCAAAAGAGGTAACCGCTCCTACCACGTCTTCCGCCGCTTTTTCCTCTCCAAAGGCGGTGATGACTACCTCTTTTCCTTGCACTACACTTGGTTGTAATTGGACATTAAGCACTGTGCTCCCGTTGAGTGGCACCACCTTGGTTATAAAGCCGATAGAGGAAAATTGTAAGGTGTCTGAATCCAGAGAGGAGACCACCAGCTCGTATTTTCCATTGGCATCGGTATTGGTGCCCGTGGTAGTACCTTTTAGCCTTATGGTCACGCCCGGCAATGCATTTTTGTTTTGCGCGTTTGTTACCAATCCTTTCACGGTATGTTGATTGTTTTGCGCGGTTAATCGGCTGGGGATGGATGTACATACCAGTAGGAGTGACAGCGGAACCGTCAGTTTAATGTGCTTGCCAATAATTGATTGAAACTTGTACCTTTTGTTCATAAATCAGTTGATTTGATTAGCGTATCATATATCATCAGTAACACCATTATCTTAGCACTTTCATCATTCTATGGCAATAACAAAGATATTAGCGGACAAAGACTAGAAAAACCAATATTCGATTAGATTTGTGTACTTTTTTGACAATTAATGCATAATACACAGCAAATAAATTTTTCAACCGCTTATTGCTTCCATGCTTTAATCCGGGATTTTTTTACTTAAGTATTAAATTTTATGTGTTGTATAACACATTTCTCTGGTACTATGTCAAGATATGTTCCGGACGGATTAAGTGAGTATAGCTTCCTACCGGTGAGTTGAGTATCATGAGGGATTGCATCGGAGAAAAATACGTTTATTTGTGATATGCCTCCCTTAGCTTATGCGTCAAAAGTGATGTCTCAATTCTTTTTTTGCTCAACCGCCGGTTGGTTATAATTCAGCTTGGGACCATACATATAAACAATATTTTAATGGATTTTGTAGCTTGGGTCACTCGCGTTTTATGGAAAAGAAAAGCAACAACAGATATTAAATGTGTAAGAAAGGGATAAGACATCCTGTTATTTGTTTAGCGTTGATGTCGCTTCACAATTGCCGCTGTTTGGGTCAGTTCATTGCAGTGCAAGCACTTACAAAGTATTTATTGATGCGCGGCAGAGAATTAGATTGCCGTTTAGATTTGTGTACTTTTTTAACGAAATTTTGCTTAATTTAGCCCTAGTCCTTAAAAAATAAGCTATGAAAGCACAATTACATAAACTGCCGCTCATTAGCGATACCTCGTTTTTATATGCTAAGATGAATGAACGTTATTTTAACAAACCGTGGCATTTTCATGAAGAATATGAGCTTGTGCTGATAGAAGAGAGTCGGGGTACTAAATTTGTCGGAGATAATATCAGCCTTTTTCAGGAAGGAGACATTTACCTGATAGGTCCTAACATCCCTCATATTTTCAGAAATGATGAGGAGTATTATGCGCATAATAAAAACATCCGGGCCCGGTCCATATTTGTTCACTTTACGGATGATTTTTTAGGGGATCGGTTTTTTGATCTCCCTGAAATGAAAGCCGTCAAGAAACTTCTGGACAAATCCTGCTATGTGCTCAAGATCACGAATAAAACAAAGGAAAAAGTAACAAGGAAGCTTGTTGATATGAATGTGCAAAAAGGGGCTGAGCGGCTGCTGAATATTTTGGAGATTCTGATTCTGCTTTCTGAAAGCGAAGATTTGAGACCCTTACTATCCTGCAAATTTGTGCCACGAAATACAACAGATAGCGAGGACGTCATCAGAATAAACACTATATTAGAGTTTATTTTAAAGAATTTTAAGCAAAAAATTTATATTTCAGAAATGGCGGCTATGCTCCATATGAGTGAAGCCTCCTTTTCGAGATATTTTAAACATCATACGCTGAAAAATTTTACCACTTACGTTACGGAGATAAGAATAAGTCATGCCTGCAGGTTGCTTATGCAGGGGGAGAAGAATATTTCACAAATTGGTTTTACATGCGGCTTTGAAAACCTTTCCAATTTTTATAGACACTTTAAAAAAACCACGGGATTAATTCCAAGGGAGTTCAGAAATAAATTTTTAAAAATTTATGAAGCCTGATAGCCTGACGAAGCAGCCTTATTCCCTTATGCATTCAGGGCATGTTACATGAATCGGATTCGAGCAACGTCATAACTATGCGTTTCTTTTGAACCTAAATGAAGGCAGTCCTTCATAGTTAGTATTTTTTAATACAAATAAGCAGCCGGCTAGCGGTTGACGTTGTGTATCCTCGGCATTAAGGCCGCTTTTTGCCGATGTGATAAATAAACTATTCATATTTCTTCCGCCAAAAGCGCAAGAGGTAGGCCTGGCTACGGGTAAATTTATTTTTAATAGTTTTTCCCCGTTAAAAGGATTCCATCGGGCCACCTGCCATCCATCCCAATGCGCAATCCACAGCATACCTTCCCTGTCGATTGTCATGCCATCTGGGAAACCCTCTGCCTCGGGCACCACTATCGCCTCCCGCTTATTTGAAATGCTTCCGGTATCCACATTGTAATCATAAGAGGCGACTGTTAGCGTAGGGGTGTCTATATAATAAAATTTGTTTCGCTTTGTATCCCAGGCCATTCCGTTGGAGGTAGTTACATTTTTTATGACCTGGGTCAATGAAGCAGCCCCTTCCAAAACGTATAGACTACCTTTGTTGGCTTTTTGGGAGAGGGACATCGTACCTGCCCAGAACCTGCCGGCAGGATCACACTTTCCGTCATTAAATCTGTTGTCTGGGATTTTTGCTTCAGGATGGTTTATGATTTGTATTTCATGCGTGTTTCTGTTAATAAAGCCAATGCCATTTTGCATCGCCGCAATGTAGTTGTCATTGTCACATAAGGAAATAGCACCAATTTTTTGGTTCATCCGAATCACATTGTGTTTGTTGTCCCAAAACGAATACTCGTGAACTTCGCCTTGCTCAATATCAACCCAGGAAACCATGTGAAGCGCTTCATTCCAGATTACGCCCTCCCCAAGCATACAATGGTGGTCAATGACAGGTGTCACTTCAGATATAGCTGTTTCAATCATGTCGTTTAATTTTTACAAATGTACTGCAGATACATGTTTTGATTAGTGACCCATAGCCCAGCTATATTATCGGCATTTTCTTTAATGAAATCCAGTTTTTCTGCGCCGATCTGCTTATAAATTTTATTGGTTTTCCTACCCAGAATTACTTTTTTATCCATGTTTTCTGTCTCGGCGTATTGCTCATCAATCTTACGCCATTTTTCTTTTAGCGGCTGCAAGGATTTATTAAATGTTAATTATTTTTCTTCAAGTTTGCCGCCTTTAGCCCTAAAATTTCCATCTTGTTCAATAAGAAGCGCTACATCGTTTTCTTCGCCAATAAAGCTGATGTTTGGGTAGGGGTTCCTTAGCACAATTGAATAGACCGATAGCCTTTTCCCATTTACCGCTATCTCAATTTTTCTCACTTTCAGTTTAAAAGAGTCGATCAATTCTTTTTCAGCCCATTCATTGAATACAGTGATTAATTCATCAAATGCAGGCTAATCGCCTACCCGTATTTTGTTCCATAGCTCCCCCTCATTTAACTGAGTAACCCTCTTCATAGACAGCGGATTCAAGTTATTTGGAAGCGCACTAAATTATTAAAGTTCCTATTGTTGTCCAAAAAATCAGCCATGCTGCAGCCTTTAAGCGGAACGGCTCTCTTTTTTCGCAGCATTCCGGCAGCTCCGGCACGCCCGTAATTTCCTCAAGGTATCCTCTTGAGGAAATGCCATGGATAAAAAAACAAGTGTTATTGTTTGTAGGCTATACCGGAGGACATTTCAAGCTAGTTTAAAGCCCGATTTTTGCCCCAGGCTTTATACTGATGCAGAATCCAAGACCAAAACAAAAGATCAGGCGCGTGGCGCGTAAATGAATAATCCGGCCGGACCTGGTACATGAAAATCCTGAGGGAATCGCCCGTCATACCCGTCAGGCGATGAACTAGTTCCCGGGTATAGCGCGAATCGACAAATGCATCTTTTTCGTATTGCTTATACCTTTTATGGAAGCGTCTTTTGCGTCTTTCTCCTGTGGAGAAGTAGGTAATCGGATGCATAGACACACCGATGCCGCTGGTAGGGCCGCCAAAAAGCGGAACGACCGGCAGGCTCAGGTAGTGGCCGAATGTCTTTATCCGGGCTACTGAATCCTGCTGGTAAGGCGTCAGGGCTTGTACTTCCAGGGTTTTTAATTTGATCCTTTTTGAAATAAGGACCACGTCATGGATAAGAGGTGTAAGGCCGGCAGGCACGGTATATTTTTTAGGGTAAAAACCCAGATAACGGTACTGGAGTTCATCGTGACTTTTCGCCATGATCCTGTAGTTTCCGGAAGAATCGGTATATACGGCCCGCCCGGAAGTTGAATTGATAACCGTAGCCGGATATAAAGGCACCCCATGTATGGAGTCGGTGACCGTTCCGGTGATCAGGCGCTGACTGTGGGCCTGAAAAGAAAGAAAAAAGAGCAGGATGGTACTGCTGGCGCAAAGGATTCTTTGGGCGCTCCCGTTTTTGAGCCTTTTAATTAACCGTCTTAAGCTGTTGTGTCCTGCCATCAAGGAGTGCTTAAAGTGATGAGCCTAAATTTAAGTCAAGGGCCTGGGAGGCGACATGGAAAGGCCTCCTTGCTGCAACCGTTATCTCCTGTTATAGGGAAGTTATTCCAGCATTCCGGCAATTTCTTTCATCAATTTTTGGCTGTACCGGGCCTGTCCGGCCAGTCTTTTTCTAAGGGCATTGTTGGTTGCCTTATCTGCAGCCTGCTGCTTGTCTTTTATTAAATTATTCAATAACCCGAGTATATAATAACCATAACGGGGGCCAATGACCTTTACAAAGTCTTTCATGGACTGCAGCTCGCTGGTAACGACTGCGTCGCTTGTGACTGTGTTGCCTAACATTTTGAAATAAGCGTTAAGGTAATCAAATTTTCCAAAACTGCCCGTTTGGTGCACCTGCTTTTTCACGTAGGCAAAATCTTCCAGATGACCCTGCTGGGCATAAATGGTACAGATCGTTTGGGTCAATGGAGCTTCTGCCACTGCTTGCAGGGATTTAGCCCGTTTATACGCTTTTTGAGGAGCAAAGTCATTTAGAATACTCAGGGCCGTGCTTTTTACCTGGAGAGAAGAATCTTTAAGGGCATGAAGGATCATGGCCCTGTGCTTAGCGGGTTCTTCTGTGGTAAGTGCGACCAACGCTGCCGAACGTACGGAGGAATGGGGATCGCCGCGGAGCAGCCTTTTTAAAATGGGGAAGGCTGCTTCTTGTGTCTGCCGGTTTTTTATATTTAATGAGTCGATGGCTAATCTTCTGAGGCCGTAAAACTGGTCGTTCATGGCGGTTAAAAGCAGTCCGCGCGCCAGTTCGCTTGAATCCTGCATGGCTGCACAGGCCACGATGGCTTCCCTGCGATCCAGGTAGTTTCCGGCTTTATGATATTGATAAATATAGCTGGATAAACTTTTGTGATCCTTTTTCTTGACTAACAACACCTTGTCTCCGTCTACATTAATAAGATCCGGCCTTTGTTTGTATTTATAACTAAAGACATAGTTTCGCTTCTTCATAGTCACCTGGTAACGGTGTTTCTTCCCCCCTTCGTAAACATCTATGGCAAAGGGCAACATAAATACAGGCCCTTCCTGAACCTGGCTGATAAGTACCCTGGCCGTTTTTAATGAATCATTATACTTGTAACTGATATCCAGCTTAGGATAGCCTTTTCTGTGATACCATTGTTGCCAGAAAAGACGGAGGTCTTTACCGGTGACTTTCTCAAAAGCCAGTCGCAGCTGGGTGGCTTCAGCGGATTGATATTTGTTTTGTTCCAGATAATCATGCAGGGCGTCAAAGAAAGCACTGTCGCCCACATAGTACCGTAACATATGGAGGATGCGTCCTCCCTTCTGGTAGGCCACCGGATCAAGTACCTCCTTTTTATCGGGGTAGTAACGGTAAACGAGCGGGTGGTCCTTGTGGGTATCAGCGAAATTGAAATAGGTTTGCATAGCCTGGTAATTATGCTGTGCCGCCAGGTCGGCGCCATACTTGTGTTCTGCCCACAGCATTTCCCCATAATTCCCGAAGGACTCATTGAGCGTGATGTTGCTCCAGGATTCACAGGTGACCAAATCACCGAACCATTGATGAAAAAGTTCATGGGCGATTACTGATTCATTGCGGTAGCCATCGTCTTGTAGTTGCCTTTGGGTCTTGTACAGCGACTCACCAAACATGCTCGCTGAAGTGTTTTCCATAGCTCCCGTAATAAAATCCCGGACGACAACCTGATCGTATGATTCCCAGGGGTAAGGCGTACGCAAAATTTTAGAAAAATAATCGATCATTTCCGGGGTATGGCCAAAAATAGCGTTGGCATGAGGGGCGTATGGTTTTTCCACATAGTAGCGTACCGGGATATTTTTCCAGTGATCGGTGATGACCTCGAAAGGACCTACGGCCAGCGTAAACAAATAAGGGGCGTTGGGATGTACCATTTTCCAGGTATCCGAACGGGTGCCATCGGGATTTTCTTTTTGCTGAACCAACCGGCCGTTGCTGAAGGTGGTGAAGGAGTCGGCTACGGTTAAAGTAATTTGCCCGGTGGACTTTTGGTTGGGCTTATCAATGGTGGGAAACCAGACGGAGTTGGATTCCGGATAACCCATGCTCCAGACTTCTGTAGGCTTGTAAGGATCGCTTTGATGGGGGTCAATAAAAAACAATCCTTTATCTGAGGTGACCGAAGCACTTCCTCCCTCGCTGGAGGCCGCGTAGTCGTTCGGCTTGGCGGTGTATTTAAGGTAAATAGTATATTGTTCGTTCCTGGTATAGGTCCTGTCCAGCCGGAGATGCAGTTGCCTTCCGTCGTACATATATTTCAGGGGGCGCTGTTGCTTTTTGCGGTGCAGGGCAACCACTTGAAATGCCATGCCCTTGGCGTCAAGCGTCAGGGAATCGGTGGGATAGAAATGCGGTTTTAACGTAATCCAGGCTTCGCCATAAAGAAAACAGGAGTCAAAATTGAATTGCAATGCCAGGCGGGTATCTATGAGGTCGTTTATTTTGGTGGCTGAGGGCCGGTAATCCAATAGCGGATCCGTTTTCGCTCCGGAAGTAATGACCAGCGGAGGCATATTCCGCTTGTGTATAATAGTATCCTTTTGTCCCTGCGCCAGTGACAGCAATGGAAATAGGAGCAATAACAGGGATAGCCGGAGCCTGGAAACCATCATCTTTTTGCTTCCAAATATAGTTGACTTTCGGCAAAACACTCCAACTGAACGGGCTTAAGATCCGGATTCCGATGCGCTTATGCTGCTTTCTGGTCCATTTTCCAGGCACAATAGGCCATTTTGAATTTCAGGTCATCATCGAGACCGGCTAATTTTAGGGCCGCTTCTTCGTCCATATCCAGTTCCAGGTAGCCCAGGTACTGTTCATAAGCCTGGGCCAGGATGTGTTCGCATTCCAACAGGGTGTGGCGGTAAGCCGTTTTTTGGGCCAGGGTGCGTTGTCTTTTTCCGAGCAAAGGGTAAACGGCGTCTATACTCAGGCATTGTTTATCTTCTGTGAGTTCTCCTGCCTCATTTTCTATCCAGGTTGAACTGACTTCTAAAATACATTGATTAAAAAAGGCCGGCTGGCCGAGTGCTTCTTCCAGGTCCACCACAGAGGGCTCCTCAATACCCCTTTCCAGTTTTTCCACGATAAGCATCTGGATGCGATCGCCTTCCTTTCCGGAAATCCGCAGCAACTTATTGAGCTGATCGAAAGAGATGAGATAATCGACAGCCGTTTTTTTGCCCTTGACCAATCTAAATCCCCAGAGGGTTACCCATTCGCTGTGGTCAAAAAGGATGCGGTTGATGCCGATGTGATCCATTTTTCTAGGTTGATTATTGAGCTTTTGCATGCTTGTTTTTTTTGATGTAAAGCAAAGGTAGGAGGGGGCGGTGCAGCCTATTTGCACTGTTAAGTGAAGGTTAAAAAAATAGCCGGGGGACGGGTCCGGCCAAAAAAAATCGTACATTTGAAACACCATGAATTTCGAAAAATTTAAACTGCTTACAAAAGAGTATTTGAGTGACCACCTGGTAACTTATTCGCGTGGGGACTTGCACATCATGCCCCAAATAGGACGGGAGGAATTGTTGCATTATATCAGATCGTTGTACGCCCGGTTTCCCCGTTCTCGCTTTTCCAAGTTTATTGATAAACTCCAGGAGCGTGGAATGATATTGGACAGCAATGAAAAAACATTGACCTTTGATCCTGTATTTCCTTACTGATAACTATCATGCCGCTTAATAAGGACGCGCTCTACCGCTACAGGCTTATCGATCAGCGCCTGCGCAACACCATGCTTCCGAGGCCTTCCCTGGAGGCACTCGTTCGTTATGTCTCCGAAAAACTGGAAAAGTCGGTTTCCAGGCGTACGCTGATTTCCGATATCAAGGCCATGCGGGAAAGTCCCGAACTGAATTTCAACGCGCCTATCGCCTATGACACCTACAACAAGGGCTATTATTATACCGAAGAAGACTACGCCATCAACAATATTCCCGTCACGGCCTACGAATTGCAGGGACTCGAAATAGCGGTAGGTATCTTGCGGCAATTTCATAAGCTGCCGGTGATCCGGCAGTTTGAAGACGCCATCTTGAAGATTGCGGACGCTGTAACGGTCAACCGGGAGAAACTAAAGGACCTGGGCGTGCTGCATCTCGACGCGCCTACGCGTTTTAAGGGGCTGGAGTGGCTCCCGGAGATCGCCGAAGCCATCCAAAACAGGGAGGTGCTGCGGCTGAGCTATCAGTCCTTTGACCGTGATGAACCAAAAGACTACCGCATAGAACCCTACCACCTCAGGGAATACAACCATCGTTTTTATGTATTTGCCAGGAGCCTGCACGGGCAAAACCCCGGCCTGCGTACCTTCGGCCTGGACCGGATCCATAACCTGTGGCCTACCTACGACCATTTTGACGCCCGTCATTTCGATGACGCCGAATATTTTAAAAACGCCATCGGCATCACCGTTCCCCATGAAAAGCCCGTAAAGGTATTGCTGTCTTTTTCCCCGCGCATGGGAAAATACGTTAAAACCCAGCCGTTGCATCATTCCCAGAAAGTCATCAAGGACGACGCCGAAGCCCTGCAAATCGAACTTTTACTGGTGGTGAACCCCGAATTGATCATGTTGCTGTTGGGATATGGCGCCGATGTGCGGGTGATACAGCCGCGGTCCCTGGCTGCCGATATAGCGAAAGAAGCAAAAAAAATCGTAAATTTGTATGACTAACCTCGTTATGCATGCTTAGTAAAGAACAAATCAGAGAAGTATACGGATTGGTCACAAGTAAATACGTACGGTATTATGATCTGCAGATAGAGCTTGTTCATCAATTGGTAAAGAAGGTAGAGTACCAGCTTGCACAAAATCCCGAAATGAATTTTAGAGACGCGTTGCAGGAGGCTTATTCCAGTTATGGCATCTTTGGCTTTAGCAAGATCGTGATGAAAAAAGAGTCGCTCATTGGCCGGCAGAGCATGCATTTGTGGATGCGGGAATTTCTGAGATGGTTCAGTTTCCCGAAGTTGCTCAGCATGGCGTTTTTGTTTTTTATACTGTGGACTTTATGCAGCCTGTTTTCTGTTTCTTTTGTCGCCATAGCCTTCATCACCTTCTGTACAGTGGAAGGGTTCATTTTGCACCTAAAAGGCAAGCGGGCCGTGTTGCACAATCGTTCGCCCCTGCTGATGCTGGTTCCCTTTAAAATTTCCTTTTTTCAGGTCGGTTATTTTGTCGGATTTGTGCCCTTTTATGTTTTCCTGATACTGACCAATTTTAACTTAATTGAAAATGGATGGTCGTGGATTGCCGCGCATAGCTGGATGGTAGCGCTGTGGATGACCATAAGCCTGATCTTCATCATCAGCCACCTTGCGGTTTATAAACGGATATTGGAACAGGCCAAGGAAAAATATCCCGGCTTTTTCCGATCTTGATCCCATAATTAAAGCCAGC
Organism: uncultured Chitinophagaceae bacterium; assembly: GCA_964467635.1. GTDB lineage: Bacteria > Bacteroidota > Bacteroidia > Chitinophagales > Chitinophagaceae > FW021-bin31. The sequence continues at coordinate 10,787 of CAYXRN010000046.1, forward strand.
TGCCGCTATTTTTCTCCCACACTCAATATAGGTACGTCACTCCGGAACAACATGGCCTTGGTATGGTTGACACGCAGGATGCTGCCCCAAAAATCGTGTTTCCCCGGAATAATAACAATCAAGTCTGCCCGGATTTCCTTGGAGAAATCCTTGATGCCTGCCACTATATTGCGTTTATTGACCGTATGGAAGCTAAAGGAGATGTCCTTCAGCAATGCCGCGAGTACGGCTTCTTTCTTTTCCATTTGCCGGGCGGCATTCGTTTTGGGAACCACATGCAGTACGAACAAACGGGCATCAAAAAGGGCCGTTATCCTTTTAATCTTTTCCACGGGAATGGTGGAAGACAAATCTTCCTGCATGTTGCAGGCAAATACAATGTGTTTAATCGGACGGAAAGTGGTATAAGGAGGTACAGTAAGTACCATACAGCCGGAACGCTCAACAATGTCCAGGGTGTTGCTTCCCAGAAAAAAGTTACTCATTCCGGAGCCGGTCAGCCCGATAATTGCCAGTTTGACCTCCGGGTCGGTAAAGAGCTGCTGCATCCTTTCAACAAGGTAGCGGTCGTAGGTTAGACAGGTGATAGGAACCTGACTGCCGAACTCTTCCACTAATTCCCGCTTTCGTTCTTCCAGCTGTTGGAGGATCCGTTCCTCCATGTTATGAAAATGGATGGTCGTTAATTCATACTCGGACACCGCTACCGGATTTTCGAATACATGGATCAATTTGACAGCGGCATTTCGCTGCATAGCCAACTGGATGGCATACGCAGATGCATACTTGGCATTTTTTGAAAAATCGGTGAATACCAGAAATGTTCTCATAACTACTAACCTTTATGATGCATAAATATAAGCATTACAGCATTAATGGCCTACGGTCTCGCCGGTGCCGTTTGAGCCTTTGCAAAGCGAATGACCATACGGGGCTATATGATTAACGCCGGGTTCCGTTTTCTTCAGAAACTTTAATAGTGGCCTGCCGTTTTTTCTTTTTAATAAATAGCGCCAGCAAAGGAATACAACACAAAAAGAACAGCGCGATAAGGTAAAACACATCATTGTAAGTCAACAGCATCGCTTGCTGCTCAACCATACGATGGATAAGGGCCAGCGCCTTAGACTTAGCCGTTGCCATATCAAACCCCAGCCGCATAAATTGATCTTTGAAGGCATTTAACCAGCTTACCGTTTGCGGGTCAAAAGGTGTGATATGGGTACTTAATCGCGCTTCATGAAAAGCACTTCTCCGGGTGACAAAGGTAGTCATAAGCGCTATCCCGAAGGATCCGCCTAATTGCCGGGCCGTATTGAGAAATGCGGTTCCCTGCGGCATCTCGACGTTCTTAAGATCGTATAAGGTAATCGTGGTCAGCGGAATAAACAAAAAGCCGCCGCCGATGCCGCGGAGAATAATCGGAACGATAAAATCTTCGGGGCCAAAATTCAGATTGATGCCCGAGAGCATAAGCAGGAAAACGATGTACATCACAAAGCCAAATGCGGCCAGTACGATAGGCGAAACTTTTGTTCGCTTCATCATTTGTCCCGCTACGGGCATCATTACCCCCGCCATCAGGCTGCCGGGCAGTAGCAACAGGCCGGTTTGTTCGGCCGAGTAGCCAAGCAGGGTTTGACACAGCACCGGGATGGCGAAGATAGATCCGTATTGCCCTAAACCCCGCATAAAAGCAAAGAAAGCCCCTACGCCAAAGCGGCGATACCGAAGCAGCCGGAGATTTAAGATGGGCGATGTCACACTGATTTCTCTCCAGATGAAAAGCAATCCCCCGATGACGGCCGCGGCGCTGAGCACGATAATATAATTGGTGGCGAACCAGTCCTCCCGTTGTCCGTTTTCCAAAACCACCTGCAGGGAGCCTACGCCGATGACCAACAGCGCCAAAGCCAGCCAGTCCATCTTTCCTGTCCGCAGTTTTTCTTCCGGTTCTTTGATAAAAATGGCAGCGAGTGCGGCGGCTAAAATCCCAATGGGAATGTTGACAAAGAAAACCCAGTTCCACGAGAGGCTGTCTGTAATGTATCCGCCTAAAGTAGGGCCAAAAGCCGGCCCCAAAACGACGCTCATGCCAAAGATGGCGTTGGCCATGCCCATGTCCTCTCTTGGAAAGGACTCGACCAGAATGGTCTGTGAGGTAGAAAGAAGACCGCCTCCCCCGAGTCCCTGTATGATCCTGAAAATGATCAGTTCACCCACCGTGTGAGCATTTCCACAAACAAAAGAAGCGACGGTGAATACCAGGATAGAGGCTGTAAAATAATTTTTTCGCCCCAGTTTAAAACCCAGCCATCCCGACAGGACGATCATCACCACATTGGCGGCGGCGTATCCGGTGACGACCCAGCCAATCTCAGTGAAAGTAGCCCCCAGGTTGCCCATCATATCGCTGAGCGCTACGTTGACAATCGAGGTATCGATCAACTGCAGCATAGAAGCCAGCACTACGGTGACAATAACGATCCATCTATGTAAAGGTATTTTTGCCATAATGACGCAATAACCTGTCTGCCTGCTCCCTGCCTTTTTGATAGACCGCCTGTGTCAGCCACACCGGCGCATTAATGGGCCTGAACGCCGCTCGCTTGCGGTCTGTATTTTTGAAACAACAAAAGCGGGATCAACAATAAAAAGAAGATGCCCACGATCCAGAAAACATCGGTATAGGACATCAGCATACTTTGTTTCAATACCGAACCGTTTGCAGCGGCTACCGCCATGTGGTAGGCTTCCTGATGCGAATGGCCGAGTCCCATAAATTTGGCGATCATTCCCTTTAGCTGTTCTAAAAAAGCCGGGTTATAACGGTTGACGTTGTCGGCGAGGACATTCCGGTGGTGGGCGACACGATGGTCCACAAAAGTAGTGATGAGCGCGATGCCAAAGGAGCCGCCCAGTTGCCGCATCATGGTGTTTAGTCCCGTGCCCTGGCCGATTTCCTCTCCCCGCAGGTCCTGTACGGCCAGGGTGGTGATAGGCACAAACAGCATGCTTAACGCGAGTCCCCTGATCATCAGGGGCCAGAGAAAGTTGCCCATGCCGTAGGCCAGGGTGGTCTTTTCCATCATCATGCAAAAGACAATAAAGATGAGGATGCCCAGACAACCCAGCAGCTGCGCGGGAAGTTTCTTTTTCATTAAAGTGCCGATGATGGGCATCATTGCGATGGTGACAAAAGCACTGGGAATGGTTACGATGCCCGTTTGTTCCGCGGAGAAGCCCAGCAGGTTCTGAAACATCAACGGATAAACGAAAACGGAGCCGAACATGCCCAGGCCGAACAACAAGGTAGTAAGCATGCCCAGGGAAAAACTGCGGTGTCGGAAAATACGCAGGTTGACCACCGGATGTGCGGTGCTCAGCTCCCGCCAGATGAATAAAACCAGTCCGATCGCCGCAGTGAAAGTCAGCACGATAATATAGGTGGTGTCAAACCAGTCTTCGGTCTCTCCGCGTTCCAACACCACTTGCAGGCTGATCACGGTCACCGCCAGTAAAAATAGCCCCAGCCAGTCCACCGGTTTTCGTTTCTCTCTGGGTGTATAGGTTATAAACGTCGTGATCAAAAACAAGGCGATAAGGCACATGGGGATGTTAATGTAAAAACACCAGCGCCAGGAAAAATGATCGGTTATATAGCCGCCCAGTACCGGCCCGATTAACGGGCCCAGTACCGCCCCCATGCCAAACATGGCCATAGCCATGCCCAGCTCTTCCGAGGGCCAGGTTTCAATTAAAATGGCCTGCGCCGTAGGCGACATTCCGCCGCCGGCCAGGCCCTGTACAAAGCGAAATAAGATGAGCTCTCCCATCGTCTGGGCGTGGCCACAGAAAAAGGAAGCCACCGTGAACATAACGATGGAAGCGATGTAATAGTTTTTTCTGCCAAACCGCTTCCCCAGCCAGCCGGAAATGGGTAAGATCATGATAATGGCCACCGAATAAGCGGTAACCACCCATCCGATGTTGTCAAAACTCGCTCCCAGGTTGCCCATCATGTGGGGCATGGCAACATTCACCACCGTTACATCGATGAGTTCCATCATCGTGGAAAAAACCAACGTAAAAGTGATGATCCATTTTTTTATTCCTGTCTCGGCCATGGGGTCTTCCTGTTTTTGTTTTCCTGTTCCTTTTCAGGATGCAAATCAGCTACTTCTTTACACGTACTGTAGCCTCTACACTCATCCCCGGGATCAACCGCCGGTTCCACTCGTGCGGTAGGGAATCGAAATTGATGCGCACGGGTACGCGCTGGACTACCTTCACAAAATTTCCGGTGGCGTTATTGGGCGGCAATAGGGAGAACTTAGCACCGGTTGCGCCCGAAAAAGAAGCGACGTATCCGTGAAAATCTTTCTTGGGATAGGCGTCTACTTCTATATCCACCGGTTGCCCGATCCGCATGTCGTTTAACTGGGTTTCTTTAAAATTCGCCGTTACATAAATGCTGCTGTCATTGACGATGGCAAACATCTGTTGCCCCTGACCGACCAGTTGTCCGATCTGGATGTTTCTTTTAGAGATCTGCCCCGATACCGGTGCGGTGATTACTGTATACGACAATTGCAGTTTGGCGAAATCTACGGCTGCCTGTCTTACTGCAATCTGTGCCGAGGTGGCTTTCACTTGTTTGCGGGAAGAAGCAACCTGTTCATGAATAGCAGCCACCTGTTTTTGAGCAGCGGCAAGTTGTGCTTCTGCCGCTTCCTTTTCCGCCTTAATTTCATCAAACTGTGCCTGGGTAATGGCGTGCCCCTGCAGCAGGTTTTTGTACCTGTTGTAGGTTTGCGTTATTTTCCATACTTGTGCTTCCGCTGCTTCTATATTGGCTTTTGCAGGCGGTACATGCGCGCGCACGGCACTCACGTTGGAAGCACTCACGCCTACACTGGACTTAGCAGCCGCTAATGCGGCTTCGGCCTTTTCAAGCTGGATGCGGTAATCTTTATCATCCAGGATAACCAGTGTATCTCCCCTTTCCACATGTTGGTTGTCTTTAAAACGGATCGCTTCAACATATCCGCTAACCCGGGCAACTACCGGAGAGATGTCCCCATCGACTTGGGCGTCGTCGGTTACTTCGTAATGGGTGTAATAAATCAACTCCTTGATGCCGAAAATGACGCCGCCGATTACGATCAGGATCAGGATAATGGGGAGTATTCTTTTATAAGCCGGTTTTTTTTGTTTTGTTTCTTTTGCCATGATCTTTTATGATAAATGAGTTATAAAATCGTGTTTAATTTTCCGGTTGACCGGAGTAGTTGATACCAGGACATTGCTGCATCCGCCCGTGCTACCGCCAGGTCAACGAGTGATTTGTAGAGCATGGTTTGGGCATCAATGCGATCGGTGGTGGTAGCCAGCTGATTTTGATATTTTAATTCCATGATGCGGTCGTTCTCCCTGGCTTGTTTTACAGCGGTTTTTAATACGTCAATATGCTGCAAAGACTGCAGATAGGCGTGATAGTTTTTATTGACGGTGATGCGGATTTTATCTGCTGTTGCAGCCTTCGATACATTGGTCTTGTATTGTTGGATGCGGGCTTCCGATACTTTATTCTTGGTGGTATAAAGGCTTCCTATGTCCCAGCTCAGGTTAAGCCCGATAGTAACCGGAACAACATAGCTGTGCTTGGGTGGAAAGAACTGGCCACTGGGGTTCAGATAGTAGGTGTTTATCCCAGCACCTAATACCGGCAGCTTGCCTGCCTTAAGGCTTTTGATGTGCGTTTGATTGAGCTTTTGCTGTACCCCGTATACTTTCATATCCTTTCTGGTCTGAAGGGCCTCCTGGATAAAATAATCCAGATTTCCCACATCCGTTTGTTGTTGCACAATGCTATCTACCTGCAGCACGGTGGTTTCAGGTAGTCCGAGCAGCGTGATAAGCGCGTAGTTGGCTACGGTACGATTGTTTTGAAGGTCGATTAAAGTCAACCGGGCCTGTGACTTTTCCAGCCTGAAACGCAGGACATCGTTGAGGGTGGCCAGGCCCTGTTCTTTGAATTGAATGGTTTCTTCCAGCCGCCCTTGTATGTCCCGGATATTCTTCTGAATGATCTTGAGGTTCTGATCAATTTCATAAAGGTTGATGTATGCGTGAATGACCGAGAGCATCACCCCTTCTTTGTCATGCGCCTTTTGCAATTGCGCCACCTTTTGCATGAGTTGCGCCGACGTTTTGGCGTAGCGCATTTTATTTCCGGCAAAGATGGCTTCATTGATGCTTAAAGTACCGATGTACATGGTAGAGGTTGCCGGAAGGTGTAAAGGCTTTTTCATCAGGTCTTTAATCTGCAGGGTGCGGGTAAGAATAACCGCCTCACTACCCGTAAGACTTGCTTTCGCGGTCGGCAACTGGCGGTCTTTGGCTTGCGCCAACTGGGTGATCGCCTGCTGCACTTTCGCTTCTGCAAGCATCAACTTTTTGCTGCTGTCAATACCCTGCGCTACGGCTTGTTTTAAGCTTAGGTGCAGACTGTCCTGTGCCATCGCGGCTATGCTCAATAACAGAATCAGAACTGTGGATACCGTATTTTTTAGTTTAAACATTTTCAGATTTTAATCTTTTAGTTCTAAATGGTTCAGCATCAGCGACTTTAAATGTGCTTTTAGTTTGGGACTTAGCTTCTTAAAATAATCCTCTTCATCTTTGTAATGCAGGCGCAACATCTGTTCGTAGAAAGGCTTTGACATGCTTACCTGGTAGATCGTGCCGATTAAGGAGCCGATGGTAAGGGTAATGTCTACTTTACGGAATACCTTTTTCCGCTGGCCTTCCTTGATGATCTCCTGTATAGTGGCAATATTGGTTCTTTTAATATCAATTAAAAGCTGTTTAATCTCTTCATCCTGAACGAGCGACATCTGTCGGCTCATAATGGTATGAAACCGCCTGTTCCTAAGCAACTGATCTACATAGAAGTCAATGATGCGCTTGATTTTTTCCCTGGGATCCATATTGATGTCCTGCTTCAGGTTGCTCAAAAGGGCGCGAGACTGTTTGGTGCGGTTAAGCAACAAGGTCTGCAACAATTTCTCTTTGGAACCAAAATAATAGGAGATCATGGCCACATTCACCCCGGCGTTCGCAGCGATGTCCCGCACGGAAGTACCGACAAAGCCCTTCGTGGCAAAAAGTACTTCCGCCGCTTCCAGAATATCCGACTGCCGTTCATTTAATTCCATTTCAAAATGATTTTGGTGGAAAATGCAAAATTAAACAAGTGTTTGATTTAAACGTTCGTTTAAGGCGGCGTTAACATTAGATTTACAAAAAAAGTGCTGAGGGCTTTCCTTATAATTTCGCTATCTTAGTATAATGATAGCGATGGAACAAGATAAGCTTGTAGACGTTTACCGCAAGCTGCTTTATCCCCGGATGATAGAAGAAAAAATGTTGCATTTGCTCCGGCAGGGCAAAATTTCCAAATGGTTCAGCGGCATTGGTCAGGAGGCGATATCGGTAGGGGCTACACTGGCCATGTGCGAGGAGGAATGGATACTGCCCATGCACCGTAACCTGGGGGTCTTTACCACGAGAGGGGTGCCCCTGACGCGGCTGTTCAAGCAATGGCAGGGGCATCAGGATGGGTACAGCAAAGGCCGGGATCGTTCTTTTCATTTTGGCAGCCGTTCTTTCCATATTTGCGGAATGATCTCTCACCTGGGCCCCCAACTGTCCGTTGCGGATGGGATCGCCCTGGCCTATAAACTCAGCCGGGAGCATAAAGCCGTACTGGCGTTTACCGGCGAAGGCGGAACCAGTGAAGGAGAGTTTCATGAAGCGCTCAACCTGGCTTCCGTCTGGCGTCTGCCGGTTATTTTTTTAATCGAGAACAATGGCTATGGCTTGAGCACACCGGTAAACGAACAATATAGTTGCAGGCGGCTCTCCGATAGGGCAGCAGGGTATGGCATGGAAGGGCTAACGATTGATGGCAATAACGTAACAGCAGTATATGCGGCTATAACCGGGGCACGGCAAAAAGTCATTGAAACCGGACAGCCTGTGCTGGTGGAATGCATGACCTTCCGGATGCGCGGCCACGAAGAAGCCAGCGGTACCAAATACGTCCCCCCGCACCTCTTTGAAAAATGGCGACAAAAGGATCCGGTCCGGCAATTTGAGCTAAAGCTTCGGCAGGAAAACCAGTTAACGAAAGAGCAGCAGGCTACCATCCGTGCCGAGTTGGGCGCACAAATTGAAAGCGCGGTAAAGCCAGGGCTGAGGGACGCGCCCTTGCGGGTGTCTGTACCCGACGAATTAAAGGACGTCTACGCGCCGGTTCCCTCAGCGGAAAATGATGGGGAGGCACCCGCCTGTGGAGGAGCTTCAAAAATACGGTTTATTAACGCGGTTTCCGCGGCACTTGACCTCGCTATGCAGCGGTATGATAACTTGATCCTTATGGGACAGGATATTGCGGAATATGGCGGCGCCTTTAAAGTAACTAAAGGCTTAGTTACCAAATATGGGAAAGGCCGGGTCCGCAACACGCCTATTTGTGAAAGCGCTGTGCTGGGGGCGGCCCTGGGATTGTCTATAACGGGCTATAAAAGCGTGGTGGAAATGCAATTTGCTGACTTTATCAGTTGCGGCTTTAACCAGCTTGTCAACAACCTGGCCAAGATCCATTACCGGTGGGCCCAGCCGGCGGATGTGGTTATACGTATGCCCACGGGCGGTAGTGTGAGAGCAGGTCCCTTCCACTCTCAAACCAATGAAGCATGGTTTGTACATACGCCGGGGCTGAAAGTTGTGTATCCGGCTACGCCCTATGACGCAAAAGGATTGTTGCTCGCTGCTGTAGCAGATCCTAACCCGGTTTTGTTTTTTGAACATAAGGCCCTTTACCGGAGCCTGAGCGGCGACGTTCCTGATGCTTTTTATACCTGCCCTATCGGGAAAGCCAGGCAGGTGCTTCAGGGCGACGAGCTGAGCATCATCACCTATGGGCTAGGAGTGCAATGGGCCTTGTCTTATGCGCAGCAGCATCCCGAACACGCTGTTGCTATTTTGGATCTGCGTACCTTGCTGCCACTGGATTACGACGCCATACGGGAAACCGTGCGCCGTACCGGCAAAGTGCTGGTCTTACACGAGGATACCTTAACAGGAGGGATAGGCGGCGAGATTGCGGCCTGGATCGCCGAGCATTGTTTTGAGTACCTGGACGCGCCGGTGACGCGCTGCGCCAGCCTGGATACCCCGGTGCCTTTTGCCGGGCCGCTTGAGCAGCAGTTCCTCGCGCTCAGCCGCCTGGAAGAGCAGGTGCGCGTGCTCTTAAGATACTGAATGAACTTCCGCTCAGAAATTCGTAATTTTGTGAGTGTTATTTAACTCCAAAACCTATATTAGATGAACAACGCTTATTTTTATTTTCCTCAACCGGAAAATGAACGGGTGATGAGTTTCGCCCCCGGTACGCCTGAAAGGGCCGAACTAAAAGAAAAACTCGCTGAACTCAAAAAGCAAGAGACGGCCATTCCCATGATCATTGGCGGGAAGGAAGTGCATACCGACGAAAAGGTAGCTATTCACCCGCCTCACGAGTTGTCCCATACCCTGGGGTACTTTTCCAGGGGCCATAAAACGCAGGTCAAGGACGCTATAGCTTCCGCCCTCGCGGCCCGGCAAGCGTGGGCCGCCACAAGTTGGGAACACCGCGCCTCTATTTTTTTAAAAGCGGCGGAACTGCTTACCACTAAATACCGTGCGCTCAGCAATGCGGCTACGATGCTCGGACAAAGTAAAAACGCTTTCCAGGCGGAGATCGACGCGGTTTGTGAGTTGGCAGATTTCTTCCGTTTCAACGTACACTTTTTAAGTGACATTTACCGCCAGCAACCCAGTTCACCCAAGGGGGTCAACAACCGCATGGAATACCGGCCGCTGGAAGGTTTTATTGCAGCAATCACGCCCTTTAATTTTAGCGCCATAGGAGCTAACCTGGCGATGGCGCCGGCTATGTGTGGCAATGTAGTGGTATGGAAGCCTTCCGACACCCAAATTTATTCCGCGCATTTTTTCATGCGGATCATGAAAGAAGCGGGCCTGCCCGATGGGGTGGTCAATATGGTCTTCACCGACGGTCCGGAATTTGGAGAAAATTGCCTGGCGCATCCTGATTTTGCAGGCCTGCATTTCACGGGGTCTACCGCTACTTTCAAATACCTTTGGAAAGAAATAGGCAATAACATCAATACCTACAAAAGTTACCCGCGTATTGTGGGGGAAACCGGCGGTAAGGATTTTGTAGCGGTGCACAAAAGCGCGAACGTCGATGAAGTGGTAGCCAATCTCGCCAGGGGAGCCTTTGAGTTCCAGGGACAGAAATGTTCCGCGGCATCCCGGGCCTACCTGCCTGCTAACCTGGCTGATGAAATCAAAGAAAAGCTCATAGCGGAAGTAAAAACCATGCAGATGGGCGGACCGGAAAACTTTGGAAATTTTATCAACGCGGTCATTGATGAGCGGGCGTTCGATAAAATAAGCGGCTATATCCAGCAAGTCAAAGACAGCGAGGACGCCAAAATATTGACGGGTGGTCAGGTGGATAAATCTCAAGGCTATTTTATTGAGCCGACGGTTGTGGAGGCTGCCAGCCCCGACTTTTTGACGATGAAAGAAGAGATATTCGGCCCCGTACTCACCCTTTATGTCTATGAGGAAGATCAGTGGGAAGAAACGCTGGCGCTGGTTGACACGACTTCGGGTTATGCGCTGACGGGCGCTATCTTTGCGAAGGACCGGGCGGTCATTGAAACCAGCACAAAGCGGCTGGAAAACTGTGCCGGGAATTTTTACATCAATGACAAACCTACCGGAGCTGTAGTCGGCCAGCAACCCTTTGGCGGCGCGCGCGCTTCGGGCACCAATGACAAAGCAGGTTCTATGATGAACCTTTATCGCTGGGTAAGCGCAAGAACCATTAAGGAGACTTTTGTTCCGGTAACCGATTACCGCTACCCGTTTTTGCAAGGGGAATAACGTGCGATAAGTCTCAGGTTAAAAGTTAAGCTTAAAAAAACCGGATCGACTGTTTGCCGGTCCGGTTTTTTTTAAGGACTTCAGTCAGTTAAGCCAGCACATCCATATGATCCAGCACGCCCATCACTTCACGAACATGGCTGGCGGAAGCGTCCAGCAATGCCTTTTCTTCTTCATTCAGCTCCAATTCAATAACCTGTTCAATGCCGTTCCTGCCTAACATCACGGGAACACCCAGGTATATTTTTTCATAGCCATATTCGCCGGTCAGCCAGGCACAGCAGGGGAAGATGCGTTTTTCGTTTTTGCAGATGGCTTCTACCATTTGGGCAGCTGCAGCCCCGGGCGCGTACCAGGCGGAAGTACCCAGCAGGTTAACGATTTCCCCGCCTCCTTTCTTTGTTCTTTCAATAATGGCATTCAGCTTATCTTCCCTTACCAGCTCTGTAACGGGTATGCCCGCTACCGTGGTGTAGCGCGGCAAAGGAACCATCGTATCACCATGGCCGCCCATGAGCACCGCCTGAATGTCTTTAGGAGAGCCGCCTATCTCTTCCGCCAGGAAAGCTTTGTAGCGGGCCGTATCCAGGATACCGGCCATTCCGAATACCCTGTTGTGGTCAAGTTTTGAAGTAAGATAAGCGCAGTACGTCATCACATCAAGTGGATTGGCTACAATCACGATGATGGCATCGGGAGACTGTTTTACTACATTTTCGGTAACAGATTTTACGATGGAAGCATTGGTGGAGATCAGGTCATCGCGGCTCATGCCAGGCTTGCGCGGAATACCGGAAGTAATGACGACCACATCGCTGTCGGCGGTTTTGGCGTAATCGTTGGTGGCGCCGGTAAGCCGGGTACTGAAATAATTAATGGCCGCGCTTTCATACATGTCAAGGGCCTTTCCTTCAGAAACGCCTTCTTTAATATCCAGTAGAACCACTTCTTCTAAAAAATCTTTTTGTGCCAGTACATTTGCACAGGTAGAGCCAACGTTTCCGGCTCCAACTACAGTAACTTTCATCGTAATATGCTATTTTAAAATTATAA
>CAYXRN010000047.1:0-22664 GCA_964467635.1 uncultured Chitinophagaceae bacterium
ACTGAATTTGGTTAAGGGCAATAACCCTGTTTCAGTGTGCTTCTCCCATTTCTTCAAGATTTTTTTTGGGCTGGCGGTCTGCCGGCCACATTAACTAAAATGTGTGTTTTTTCGCCAAAACGTTTTGTGCTTCCTGCTTAAGGATAAAGCACGTCTTTTTCTTTCGTTAGATTGCCACGAACGTACTGTCTGCAATTTTACGTTCCTGATACTTAAACTTCGGTCGGCTGTCTGACATAAACCCAGGATACCCCTTTACGAATTCAAAATGTATCGTTTTAAAGACCAAATAACTGCTTCGGTTATTATCATCCGATAACATTCTGCTAGCGAGGGTCTTATCCAATCCCCATGTAACTTAAGTTACTTTAACAGGTCATCATTCCTTCATACAACTCCTGCAGCGCTCCTTTAATTCTTTCAAAGTGAACTACGTCTGACGAGTACCTTCTATAATGTTTTGCCACTCTCTATACCATACCATTAATTCCATCCGTTGTCCTACCGGCTGTAATACTGATCTTTTTACATAGAATGATTTTAATTGTTCAAGATCTTTATAAACACCGACTTTCAAACCTGCAAGATAGGCGGCACCCAGGGCGGAAATCTCAGGTATGCCGATATTTACGACGGGACGGTCCAGCAAATCCGCTAAAAATTGTAACACAAACCCGTTAGAAGTCATGCCTCCATCTACAATCAATTCATTCAATTCAATGTTAGTGTCGGATTCCATTGCCACAACTACATCTTTAATTTGATAGGCAATAGATTCCAGGGCCGCCCGTACAATATGATTTTTGTTGCAATCAAATGTGAGGCCCGTAATAGAAGCCTTTTGGTTCATATTCCAATGGGGTGCCCCTAATCCGCTAAATGCAGGAATAAGATAAACGCCGTTGTTATCATCGACTGATGTGGCCATTGCTTCGGTTGCTTTACTATCTTTTATTAGTCCCAACTGATTTTTTATCCACTCAATTGTTGAACCGCAGCTAACAATAGCGCCTTCCAATGCGTAGTCAACTCTTTTTTCCGTACTCCAACAAATTGTTGTTATCATACCATGTTGAGATGCTTTTCCCTGACTACCTATATTCATCAGTATAGAAGATCCTGTTCCCAAAGTCGCTTTGGCGGTACCGGCCGAAAAGCATCCTTCCCCAAAAGCGGCTGCCTGAGAATCTCCTATCATGGCCGTAACAGGAATTGGATTGTTCATTAATCCATTAAAATCTGTTTCTCCAAAATGATACGAAGAAGGTTTGGGCTCTGGCAGATTGATTTTAGATAATCCGAATTCCTCCAGCAATTCTCTGTCCCATTGCAGATTTTTTAAATGGAAGAATAATGTTCTGGATGCGTTCGTATAGTCAGTTAAAAATGCTTTTCCTTTAGTTAATTTATACAATAGCCAGGTATCAATTGTACCGAAATACGCATTGTTTTTATTTATGGCGGACCGCACGGCATGTATATTTTCATAAAGCCATATCAGCTTAGTTCCAGAAAAGTAGGGATCGATGATAAGGCCGGTTTTTGACCTGATTTGATCCTCAAATCCGACACTTTTTAAGCGTTCACAAATTTGAATGGATCGTTTACAACACCAAACAACAGCATTATATAGCGGCTCACCTTTATCATCCCAGATAATAAACGTCTCTCTTTGATTGGCAATGCCACAAGCCTTAATATCTGCAGGATCACCGCCACTTGATCTATATGTTTTGATACAATTTTCAATAGAAGCCAATACATTATTATAAATATCCTCAGGGCTTTGTTCAACAAAACCGTCCTTAAGAAAATACGTTTTCAGAGGTTCTGTAACTTTAGATACTACTTTACCTTTTCCATCAAATAGAATGGTCTTGGTTCCGCTGGTTCCCTGATCAATTGCAAGAATATAAGATTTGCTGCTGCCCATTGTTTACATTTGGTTACTCGTCTTTCTTATTTATTTTATCAATAGCTACCGCAATTAAGATAACAAACCCTTTTACGACTTGCTGCCAGAATGGCGATACATTGAGTAAAACCAATCCATTGTTTAAAACTCCAATAATGATGGCACCGATTACGGCTCCTCGAACCGTTCCTCGTCCACCTGATAAGGAAGTGCCGCCTATTACAACAGCAGCAATTGCGTCAAGTTCATAGGAAACACCTGCATTGGGTTGTGCAGAATTTAACCTGGAAGTTAAGATGATACCACCCACTGCAGCAAGTCCGCCGGCAATCGCATAAACGATAATTTTTACTCTGTTGATGTTAATACCTGAAAGTTTTGCCGCGCTTTCATTTCCGCCGATAGCGTAAATATGACGGCCTAGTCTTGTTTTTTTAGCGATAATAATAGCCATTAAAACGATGACTCCCGAAATCCATACAGGCAAAGGAATCCCCAAAAACCATCCCGTTCCGATCGTTACCAAATCGTGTCCTAAACCTGATATGGGGAAACCGCCTGTCCATAACATAGTCAAGCCCCGGGCGATTGCCAACATGGCCAGCGTTGCGACGAAAGCGGGTACCCTAAATTTTGTTATTGTCCATCCGTTAAATACGCCTAACAATGTGCCTGCCAAAACACCTGTAAGTACTCCGCCAAATAAAGTAAATCCTATGTAAAGATTTAGTACCGGTATTTCAATTCCGTATTTGATCAAGCCGGCGGTTACCGCACCACATAGACCCAATATTGAACCGACCGAAAGATCAATCCCCTCTGTAAGTACCACTAGGGTCATACCCGTTGCAAGACAGATGTTGACGGATATCTGCCTTAATACATTCCATCCATTTGTAGGAGTTAGAAACTTATCTGTCAAAAGGCTTAGAACCAGACATAGCGCAAATAGTGCAAGCAATGATTGATATTTTGCGAAGTGGGTCCCGTATGGTTTCTTTGCGATACGTATAATTCCTTGGTTTGTTTGTATCATCGCTTTTAGTTCTTTATGATCTAATACCTCTATTGGTTAAAAATATAGGTTGCTTATTTATGGAAATCAGAATATTCATTATGCAGTCTTGGGAATGGCTGCGGTTAATATTTTGTCTTCTGTCGCTGCATCAATGGGGTACTCGGCAGTTAAATTTCCTTCAGACATAACCAGTATCCTGTCGGAAATAGCAAGTATTTCGGGCAATTCGGATGAAACGACGATAATTCCTAATCCCTCCTCGGCTAATTTTAATATCAACTTATAGATTTCATTCTTTGCATGTACATCAATACCTCTCGTCGGTTCATCCAGCATTAATAATTTTGGTTTTGTAGTCAGCCATTTGGCTAATACTACTTTTTGTTGATTACCACCACTTAAATTCTTTACAAGTTGTTTTTCAGAGGGTGTTTTTATCTGCAGACTATCAATATATCTTTTGGCCAGGACCGCTTCTTTTCTGTTCCCAATCAATCCCATTCTCTGTATTCTATTCAAAGTGAGGAGACTTATGTTGGATTTGATGTCTAACCCTAAAATAAGCCCATCTTTTTTTCTATCTTCGGGAACAAGAGCTAATCCGGACTTAATGGCCTCAGCGGGGTTTCTGGACTTTAAACGTCTTCCCCCAACAATAACCCTGCCTGATGAACGTTTAGGATATAACCCAAAAATAGATTCCAACAGCTCGGTTCTCCCTGCACCCATTAAGCCAAAAATACCGACAACCTCACCTCGGTTGACCTGAAAAGAAATATTATGTAAAAAATCTTCATTCTTTTTTTCAGGGTGCCTGATACATAAATTTTCTACCCGCAACAATTCATCCTTATCTTCATCTCTCGTGTTTTTTCGTATAATGGGAATTTCCCTGCCGACCATTTTCTGGATAAGGCGATCTTCCGTCATTCCTTTCATTTCACCGGTTTCGATCATTTTGCCGTCTCTTAGAACCACGTATTTATCTGCTATTTTGAATAATTCTTCCAGCTTGTGGGATATATAAACGACAGCTTTTCCTGTTCGCTTTAAATCGCTTATAATTCCAAATAAAACTTTTACTTCCGCCTCACTGATTGCCGACGTGGGTTCGTCCATTATGATAACGTCCGAATCAACGAGCAGCGCCTTGGCTACCTCAATAATCTGTTGCTGACCAACTTTTAATTCGGAGATTGCCGTATTCGGATCTACGTCCAGCTTTAACTTTGCAAGCAAAGCTTTTGCTTTCGATCGCATTGCTTTTTCATTTAACATACCCCAACGGTCTATAATCTCTTTTCCTAAAAATATATTTTCAGTAACCGTCAAATTTGGAATAAGATTCAGTTCCTGGTGAATTATTGCAATTCCATGATCCTGTGCTTCTTTTGGACTTGAGAATTTAACTTTCTTATTTTTGAAGACAATATCTCCTTCAAAATCAGGATAGACACCCGAAAGAATTTTCATCAGAGTTGACTTTCCGGCGCCATTTTCTCCGATAATGGCGGTTACCTTGCCGCCGTCGATTTCCATACTTACATTTTCTAAAGCTCTGACTCCAGGAAACTTTTTTGTGATGTTTTTAACAATGAGCATTTGTGTTTTTTTCGTTGAGTTATCAATACCAACTTTCGGAGCTCTATTTTTTGTGTATGATTTTTAACCATGCGGGAATTACTATTGGATCTTCTGTATTCAAATGCGCTTTGTTGAGTTTGATTGCCCCGGCAAATTGAACTACATCGCCCTCTGTTACGGAATCTTTAAATGACGGTAATACCTCTGTTCTGACAATTTTATTGATTGCTGACGAAACACTGTTAAAGTCCATAATGCTTGGGAAGCTATCGATATGTATTTTCCCTGTAACATCACGAAGCGCGTTACCGAAAACAAGATCGGTAGCTAAAAATACGCTGTTGTGGTCAGGGCTATTTTTCATTAATAGCAATACATTGTCTTCATCGATTTTTAGTACTTTGCCGGTCCCCTTTACAGGAAAATATCGATTATTGCCAACAGCGGCAGCACGGGAGTACTTTTTAAAGGTTTGTTTCCTGTCTTTTTGGAGAAGAGTAAATAAATGGTCCAAATCGATAGTGTTGTTCAGGGCAGGAAGGAGAGTGTTGTCGAAGTAGTCTCTTGCGAATACGGTTTCATTAAAATCTTTTGAAGTGGCTTTCATCTTATCGAGCTTTCTAAAATATACCGAACTGTATGTTACAAGAAACAATACTAATAGTCCAATGCCATATTTTAAGACTCTATTCATTGTTGGTCTTTTTTACCATAAGCAATATAATTCTTAACATTATTTTGAGTAACTAACTCTACGTCGACCAGTACCGTCTTTGGAAAATTACGCCGCCCTTTAAAATAGTCAACGGCAAATTCGGCTGCTTTATGGGCCATAGTTATTGGGAACTGCATTCCTGTCGCCGAGATCTTGCCATTCGAAATGGCATTGATTACATCAGCGGTACCATCAAATCCGAAGACTTTTGTCTCTTTGTTTTTTCCAGCAGCAACAAGTGCCTGATATGCACCCATCGCCATTGCGTCATTACCACAAAAAATTGCATTTATATCATTATGTGCCTGTAGAAGAGATTCGACTACTTCCATGGCCTTGTATCTGTCAAAATCCGCGCTTTGTTGGGCAACCATCTTAAGATCGGGATAGTGATCGACTACTTCGTGAAATCCTTTTGATCTAATCCAGGAATTATTGTCACCTAAAAGGCCCATTAATTCCACATATTTTCCGCTTTTATTAAGCTGCTTCACAAAGTATTTTCCTATTTTAACGCAGCCCGAATAACTATCTGAGAGAATTTGAGAAGTTGCAGCATCAGAGTTGACTTCACGGTCCATGCAAAAAACCGGCACGCCCGCGGCTTTGGCCCTGGAGACATTCGTGACGGAGCCATTAAAGTCGGTCGGGTTGAATAGTATAGCATCGTATCCTAAGGCTAGCGCATTTTCAAAGTTATTTGCCTCTAATGCTGTGTTATTTTGCGAGTTGAATATTTTGGATTCGTAACCGAGCTCGCTCGCTTTAGCAGC
Organism: uncultured Chitinophagaceae bacterium; assembly: GCA_964467635.1. GTDB lineage: Bacteria > Bacteroidota > Bacteroidia > Chitinophagales > Chitinophagaceae > FW021-bin31. The sequence goes on from CAYXRN010000047.1 coordinate 6,006, forward strand.
GGCGTTTCGGGCGAGAAACACAAACCAGGGGTTATTAAGTGTTGAAACAATAACAGCAATTTTCTTTGGCTCTTTTTCTGCTTTTTGCTTACAACTACTATAAGTAAGTGTTATATATAGTAAAAATATACTATAATAGAATATTTGTCTCATACTTCTTACAGTTGATATAAATTCTACACATCGCTGACTATTTTAATAACAATAGGGCTGTTCTTGTTATTCCCTCTTGTGATATTCCATAATGAGTAAATATTTCATTTTGTGATCCGGTAATTGTATATTCATCCGGAATGCCTATTATTTTAAATTTATTGGCATGCCCATTTTGTAAAAGAAACGCCGCGCACGCCTCTCCCAGTCCGCCAAATATGCTATGTTCTTCAATCGTCATTATAGGTGACCCGCCTGAAGCCATCCTTGCAATTAGTTCATAGTCCAGCGGTTTAATAGTATGCATACTGATGACTGTTGCCTGAACATTGTATTCTTTTTCCAGTTTTACGGCTGCTTGTAGGGCCGGATAGACTGTTTCTCCGGTTCCAATAAAGGTAATATCGCCTCCTTTTCTTATAATTCTTCCCTTGCCAAATTTAAAATTACTTTCATTTTTCTCTTTCAAAAAAGGCATCGCTTTTTTTACAAAACGTATATATAAGGTATACTCTGAAAGAGCCGCCTTCCTAATAGTCTGCTCAGTCTCAAAATTATCTGCGGGTGCCAGGACAGTAATGTTATTGATAGCTCGTAATGCCGCAAAATCATGTAAACTGTGATGTGTTGAACCTAATGCGCCATAGCTTACTCCTGCGCTGATGCCGATTAGCTTTACCGGATTATCAGAATAGGCAACATCGTTCTTAATTTGCTCCAAAGCCCTTGCCGAAAGAAAACAGGCCGGAGATACAGCAAAAACTCTTTTTCCTGTTGAAGCCAGTCCAGCGGAAACGCCGACCAGGTTTTGTTCCGCAATTCCCACTTCGATAATTTGTTCAGGAAACCTTTGCCCAAACGGCACCAGTTTCCCAGAACCACGCGAATCACTTGTTACGACAATAATGTTTTTATCCTGCTCAGCTAGTTTCTGAAGTGTTTCAGAAAATATTTCTAAGTTTGGTTTTGCCGTTTTCTTATTTTCTACTGCTACTTCCATAACATTTTATCTACTGCGAGGATTGAGGTATCTAATTCTTTTAATGCTTCTTCAAGTTGTTCTTTATCGGGAACCCGGTGATGCCATTTAACCTTATTTTCCATATAACTAATTCCTTTTCCCTTTATTGTATGTGCGATAATTAAGCTTGGCTTACCATTGGAAAAAGGTAATGTATCAAAAACCTGGATTAAGGCGTCATAATCGTGACCGTCAACGTGTTTCACCGACCATCCAAAACTTTTAAATTTTTGGTCAATGGGGTCGGTATTACAAACTTCGGCTGTGGGGCCTGTAATTTGTAAACGATTATAGTCAATGATAGCACATAAATTATCCAGTTTATAATGGGACGCAATTAGTGCAGCCTCCCAATTGGAACCTTCTGGTAATTCACCGTCTCCCAAGAGCGTAAATCCCCGGAAGACCTTCTTATCTAATTTGGCAGACAGGGCCATTCCGGTGCAAAAAGATAATCCATGGCCCAACGCACCTGTATTTTCTTCAATGCCGTTTACTTTCTTGTTCGGATGACCAATATAATGGGAGGTGTATTTACAAAGTGTTTTCAGGTCGGATTCGGGAAAGAAACCTTTATCGGCTAATACGACATATAGTGCTTCGACACTATGTCCCTTGCTTTGAATATATCTGTCACGATCAGGATCTGTAAAATTAACCGGACTGACGTTCATCACATGATTGTAGAGCACATTTAAAATGTCAATACAAGAAAGACTCCCTCCGGTATGTCCGCCGTTTGCATAATATATATACTTTAATATATTTCTCCTATATAATATAGCCTTCTTTTTTAATTCGGTTACACTCATTTTTTAATTTTTTATAATAATATCTAAATCAAAAATCTCAATCATCTGAACCATGCCGGTAAACTTCCCAACCCAAATAATGTCCTAACGCTTCTTTTAGTATTTTTGCTGTCTGCGATACATTTATCGCGACATGATGCTCAAAACCGGATTTACATATAAATTTCATCAGTCCCTGGAGATCGGCAATCCGGGCAACAGCTCTTGTTCCAAAGGTTTTTAATTCGTCGTCAGTTAATACGCCCTCGCCAATATAGGCTTTAATTATACCTTTTGAATCATCCGTACTGATCCGTCCAAAAGTAAGCGGAGAAGCAGGTGTGCGGCCATCCAATGCGCCAAAAGTGTTCTCTTCTCCAACAGTAGATCCTATAATAGGTGCGGTATTAATTGCAATATCTGGCAAAAATGACTTTGCCCAGTTGCCGCAGTGGAACAATACTACTTTTTCGTCATCATCTGCATAGTTATTATTCCAGTCGGCCAGTGCACTGGGTGAGCCCGATGCTAATTGCATCGCATACATGGTAAGCGCGCCGGTAACGTCCACCTCACAAGCGCTCGGCATCATGTTCTCACTCATGATACTCATACTTGTACAAACATTACAACCATAATTCAATTGAAGAGAAGTCCAACATAAAACTGCCGAAGCATCTAAGGCATATTCTTTCATGAATTCATTGATTGCCACATCCAGCTTGACCATTTGCAGCAGGCTTTGTTCAGGTACTTTTTTGTAATCAGCATAGGTTTTAATAACTTCAAGCCTGTCTTTTACAACATGATCATTTTGATTAAGCTTATTTGCTTGTGATAGTATATTGGAAAGGTCCATTGTAACTACTGAAATTCCGTTTCGCTGTAGGATTTTTTCGCTAAAGCGTACGGTATTGAACGCTTCAGGTCTGGCTCCAATTGCACCAATCCTTACTTTTCTCAGGCCTCTGACTACCCGGCACACTGAAATAAAATCGTTTAGATCCTGCATAAAGCCTGTGTCCGAAGGATGGACAACATGCTTTGTGGTTAAGGAAAATTTGATCCCGTACTGATAGAGATTATTACAAACTGATAATTTTCCACACCAGGCATCTCTTCTTCCTGCGACATCAAGCGTATTAAGATCATCTGGGTAAGCTTGTACTAATACCGGCACGTCCAGACCAGCCAGTTTTAAGGTGTCGGCAATTCCTTTTTCACTTCCAAAATTAGGAAGTACAACCAGGATACCTAATATATTATTAGCATGATTTTTGAATAATGTTGCACATTTTTGTGCTTCATTAAAAGTTTCGACTCCACCAAATTTTGTCGTATGCTTGTCAAGCATGACAGGCATTACACCCACTTTTTCCAGTGATTTAAGTATGTCTTGTCTACACTCATCAACAAATTTATCAGGGAAGAAATCTCTGTTGCCAATAATCAGACCTATGCATTCATTGGACGAATTATTTGATTCCATTTTTTTTATCCTTTTCTGTTGCAATAATTAACTCAATTTCATTATCAATAAATATTTCTTTTTGCTTATCTTTTATGCCTTCGTCAGTAACGATATAGTCGATCAAAGACAGTGCTCCTAGGCTTGCGAAAGCACTTTTCCCGATCTTTGTGGAATCAGCTATCAAATAGGTCACTTCTGCGGCGTCAATCATGGCTTTTTTTACTACAAGGTCGTTCAGGCTCGGATAGGTTAACCCGGATTTCAACGAAATGCCAGCCGTGGCTAAAAACAATTTCGTTGCATTGATACCTTTAAAAAATTCAGCGGCTTTTTGGCCTGTTAATGACAATGTGGGTGGTTTAAATTCTCCTCCTGTGACCAATACTTCTATTCCGGGTTCAGCACCAAGTAGAAGGCCAATATTCATGGCATTCGTGATTATAGTTAATGGCTTGATCTCTCTAAGCATTTTCGCTAACTCTGTAGTAGTCGAACCTGAATCCAATATAATAGTATCACCAGGATTGATCAGCTCTAGGCATTTTTGGGCGATCAGGGATTTCTTCTCGATATTTTCTTTGTGAGCCAACGAAAATGCTCTCACATTCACGTCAAGATTTTTAATATAAGCCCCACCATGTTCTTTTACGACCAGGCCATCTTTCTCCAGTTTTTCTAGATCCTGCCTGATCGTAGGTTCGGTGACCTTGAAAATTCTTGCTAGATCTACAACTTTTGCTGACCCGTCTTCTTGGATTAATTCAAAAATTTTTGTTCTTCTGTGGTTCAAGGTCATATGGTCATAACGAGTGTCTGTCATAATATCTCTTGGTATTTATAGAGAAAATAAAAAAAACAAAAATAGGAAAAAATTAGAAAATAGAAAGAAAAAAAGAGAAAATATTTGGGGATCCTCCAGATGATGTAGGTTCTGTTTTACTTTGGGTCTAGGGAGTAGTCGACTTTTTATTTTTTTTGATATTTTTTCTTTTTTTTCGGATTATTCTATATATTTGTGTTTGCAGAGGCCGATTATTGTAATTATTTATCACCCGGAGCAACCCACCTGGGAACTCTTCTAAGTATTGATTATGAACAAGAATGATACTATTTCTCCTACTACGATCTTGGCGCTTAAGACTGGGGATGTACATGCCTTCGGGGTTGTCTATCAGCACTTTTCTCCCAGGTTGTATGGTATTTTGCTGAAGTTGGTCAAATCCGAGGAGATAGCTAAAGAACTCCTGCAGGAGGTGTTTCTAAAGGTATGGAGAAATCGTACCGTTATTGATCCCGAGAAGTCGTTTCGGGCTTATCTTTTTCAAATTGCGGAAAACCTGGCTTGTGATTTTTATAGAAAAGTGGCAAGAGATAAGCAATTACAAGCAAAATTGACTATGGCGGCCATTGATACCTACAATCATGTTGAAGAAAAGCTTATCGATAAAGAATACCGTACTATAATGCAAAAAGCCATCGAAGCTCTTCCTCCACGCAGGCGCCAGATATTCAGTTTATGTAAAATAGACGGGGAGAGCTATGAAGACGTGGCCCGGCAATTGGGAATTTCAACGTCTACTATTGGCGATCATATTGTAAAAGCCACCCGCTTTATCCGGAACTACTGCTATGCTCATCAAGGTTACTTACCCGTAATCTTTCTGCCTGTGTTCTTCTGGTAAGGGATTTATCAGTCCTCTTATTAGAAAAAAAGGAAAATGGAGCAGATGTAAAATCCATCTCGTACGTATTAGCTATCAATGGATTGTAAAAAACAATATCTCTTCTGAAAACCGGCTATTTGGGACATCCTGGAGTTAATGGCAAGTACATGGCGGGAATAGCTTCCCCAAGAAGTGAGGCGTTTATTCAGGCATTTTAATAAAAAAGAAAGAAAGACGTTTCCTCGCCCGTTATAAGATAGCCTTTATCATTCAACCAATGGCTAAATTGTCTTATTCAATAGTAGAAAATTTGAACAGGAAGTTGAGTTGGTCGAAATTAAAAACCAGCGTATGGAAACGAGCTGAGGTGAGACATTGTACCATATCATTTTAAAATCTACATCGAAAAGTCTGCATGATTAAGTATGTTTTTAAAATAGGGTTGAAGTGATAAACAATTGGCTGCGTATTATATTTTTCTATAAAGTTACCGTAAAATATTTTTTATGAGTCGAATTCAATAATTAAAAAAAGTATGGGAAAAATCAAAGAGGTGAACCGCCGTAAGTTCATCAAAAACACGGCAATTTCGGGTGTAGGGCTTACAGTACTGCCCTTTTCAATGATAAAGGGAAAGGGATACGACCGTAGTAAAGTTCGAATAGGAATAATTGGTGTAGGCGGCCGGGGAATGGCCCATGTTAGCGGGTTGCTCGAACATCCTGCTGTTGAAATACCAGCGGTTTGTGATGTCAGGAAAAGGAATACGGAGCATGCGAGAGATTTGATCGTGAAAGCAGGGCAGGAGGCACCGGAATTGTACACAGTGGATGGCGAAATATATAGCCGCCGTCCCGAGTCGTCAAACTACGCTTTGCCGGTACCTGTACAAACACCGGAGGCTGAAAATGTGTATAAAAAATTAATTGCCCGTGATGATCTGGACGCTGTTATCATTGCTACCCCATGGCGGTTTCATGTGCCTATGGCCGTGGCTGCTATGCAGGCTGGGAAATATGTAGGCCTGGAGGTCCCCGCAGCTTACACAATTGATGGATGCTGGGACCTGGTTAATACCTCCGAAAAAACGGGTATGCCTTGTATGATGTTGGAAAACGTATGTTACCGCCGGGATGTGATGGCGATCCTTAATATGATTCGACAGGGATTGTTTGGGGAAATGATCCATGCCCGCTGTGGATATCAGCATAATTTGCTTTCTGGCGGTTTGCTTGACGAAAAGGGTAATTTCGGCCCGGCCACGGAAGGCGAGCCGGTATGGCGAACTTATCACCATATTATGCGGAATGGGGATATATATCCTACCCACGGGATCGGTCCGGTAGCGGAGTGGCTGGATATCAACAGGGGGAACAGATTTCTAAAACTAACATCCACAGCCACAAAATCCCGGGGACTCCATGAAACAATCGTAGCGCGTGCTGGAAAAGACAGTCCGAATGCTGCTATAAGATTTCAGAAAGGAGATATTGTTACCTCAACCATTACTACGTCCAACGGAGAGTCTATTATCGTTACGAATAATACGACTTTGCCTCGCCCCTATTCCTTAGGTTTTCGTTGCGAGGGTACTAGGGGGCTTTGGCAGGTATTTAACACAAAGGCTAATACGGGAGAAGGTCCGGGAGGACGGTGGTCGGAACCGAATAAGTCGTTTTATCTGAAAGGAACGAGTCCCCAGTTTGACCAATGGGAATCATTTAATCCCTACCAAAAGAAATATGATGCGCCTCTTTACAAGAAATATACAAAGGAATCGGCAGGGTCAGGGCATGGAGGAATGGATTGGTTCGTTCGAAATGCATTTGTAGAGGCTGTAAAGCACAAAACCCATACGCCCATCGATGTTTACGATGCCGCAGCCTGGAGCGTAATTAGCCCTCTCTCAGAGCAGTCCATTGCCAATGGTGGGGCTCCCGTTGATTTTCCTGATTTTACCCGTGGCAGGTGGTTGCATAATGAAAGAATATTTGAAATTTAGATTTGACAACTGCAGTCAATTGTCCCGCTTTGGAGTAAAGCTATAGCTAACAATAACGTTTCTGTTGTTACTTCCTGGAACACGCCATACTATACCACGCAATCTAATATCGACGGAAAAAGGGGAGGTGAAAATTCAAGCATCCGAAGCGGAAGAACATTACGCGATTAGCTTTAACGATTGGGGTAAACTTACTGTTAGGAACGTTTTAGTTGGCAAAGTATGGGTTTGTTCAGATCCGTCCGGTATGCATGGCCCTAAAAAAAGTATAAACCAATCCACATAAATTCCAGCGACATCCAGATGCATGCATATAACCTTTAACTCCGTTTATTTCGTGTGGAAATGAAAGCGTCCTATACACCGTTAAACGATTGCGAGGGTTCAAGACGGTTAATTGGTGGTGCATTTCTTATCGCAGGTAAAGCGGTAGTGGAAGGCGATGTGCTCAGACGCCTTAAATAGGTTTACATAATACTTCCGGAAGGTCGTTTTTACTCCATATAAAGGATATAATCCGCTTTACAAAAATGGTTTTCTCGGGAGATATCTAACCTTAGGTAACGGAAGAGCCTTTTCTCTACCTGGTAGGAACTGGCCGGGTTTCCTCGCTGAAAACTTATTTGAGGATTAGGAAACATATATTGTCGGGAATTTTAACGTAAAAAAGTTGAAAGCTGGTCTAATGAATTGATTGTATGAGTGGAAGCGAGCGGAATGATCTCCCTGTATCAATCCCCGATAGCCTTTATTTCCAGAAGCCACGGTATGTACCGGGTATTTATGATAAAGGTACAATTGATCCTTTCAGTAACCTATACATTGTTCGCCTACAAAAAAATAATACAATGATTAACATGGGTTTAACCGGCTTTACCCGACTTGTTATACCGGCTTATGAACCAAAAACGATTACGTAAGTTGTATTAGTTCCCAAATACGAGAAAAATATACGATAATAGTTCTCTTAACTAAAGAAGGAGAGAAATCGGTAAAAAGTATTAGGGGGTTTTTTTAAAAAGTTATAAACGGAGCAGATGGAAAATACTTCTCAAACGTATTAGCTACTAAATAATATCTATTTTTTAAAATTGGCTAATTTGGAACATATCGATTTAAAGGATTTAATTGCCAGGTACCTTTAGAGTACAGCGCCTCCTGAAGAGCGGTTTTTACTCCGACAGTTGGAGCTCGGCGATGAACTAGCTGAATAATACCATTATTGTTTCACCTTAAATATCTTTTATATGAGTCCATAACACTTTACCCTTTAATGAAAAGAACCGGTAAACCTTGTCGGATCAGGACAAGGCTTGAAATTTCCGGCTCATTGGCGACAAGCCATGTCATGTTGTTGGAAAATATGGCTTTATCACTCTATTCAATTGAAAGATATGTACTTAAAAGGTCTTAACAAAACCGGACCTGAAAGATGTTTTCACGCTAGTTATAAAATAGCGTTAATCATGCAACTAACGGCTATAATATTACTTACCGCATGTTTACAAGTAAGCGCGAGGGTTTTTGCTCAAAAGGTGACCATTAAAGAAGCCAATGCTCCCCTTAAAGAAATATTCACGGAGATTGGTAGGCAAACAGGTTACAGTTTTATTTACGCGGAAGAAGATATCAGGAAATCAAATCCCGTAACGCTTGATCTGAAGAATACGGATATGATAGATGTGCTTAATCAATGCTTTGCTAATCAACCACTTAGTTTTCGGATTAAAGACAAGATCATTGTAGTGACACCCTACTTATTAAAGAAGCTGATCCTGCCGCAGCTTTCCGTAGAAAAGGATGTAGAGGGAGTTGTAACAGATTCTTTGACGGGAGAAACTCTTGCCGGTGTGTCTATAAAAGTAAAAGGGAGTACTAGCGGGACCATTACGGATGCATTAGGGCACTTTCAATTGACGGTTCCGGATGATGCCGTGTTGGAAGTTTCGTATCTAGGATATGTTTCGAAAGAAGTTTCGATAAATGGCGAAAGTAGTATTCATATTATGTTAGTAGCCACTACAACCGGATTAAATCAATTAGTCGTTGTGGGCTATGGGACGCAGACAAAAGCGAAAGTAACGGGAAGTATTACGTCAATTGACGCAGCAGAGCTGAAAGATATACCAATGCCCAATATAACACAGTCCATTATGGGCAGGTCGCCGGGCGTATTTATAAAAAATACAAATGGTCAACCAGGAGACAATGATAATGTAGAGTTCAATATTCGCGGTTTTGGTACTCCACTTATCATTATTGACGGCATGCCCGCTACAGTGGAGGTATTCAATCAATTAAACCCAAATGATATTGCGGAATTCAACGTTTTAAAAGATGCTGCAGCCGCTGCGGTATATGGCGCAAGGGCCGGAAATGGTGTGATACTGGTAACCACTAAACGAGGTAAGATCGGGGCGGCCCAAATTACTTACAACGGTAATTTTTCTTTACAGTATTTTGCTACTTTCCCTGATTTTGTGGATGCAGAACAGTATGCACGGATGGAGAATCTGGCTAGGTACAACTCAGGGGAAGAACCTATCTGGACCGAGGAAGAGATCCTAAAATTTCACGATCAAACCGACCCTTTTTATCCTAATGTCAATTATGCCGATTTGGTGCTGCGTAAATACGCTCCGCAGACCCAGCATAGTCTGGCTGTAAGAGGGGGCACTGAAAAAGTCAGCTATTTTGTGTCGGGAGGATATTTCTATCAGGAAGACTTGACAGAAGCCAACGATACGAGAAACAGGCGGTATAACTTGCGGTCGAATATCGACATGGCTGCAACGGATAAGTTGGATTTAAGCCTCGACATACATGTGCTGTCACATCAATTTATGGGGCCGCTTCATCAACTGGAAAGACAAGGTGGGGGTACGATTACCGGACGGGGTATTGATGGGATTATGACAGCCCTATTCCGCTCCAGTCCTACTGATTTAGCGTTCTGGCCAGGAACTACGAAATATGCGGCCACGACCAATACGCCGCATGCCAAGACCATGATCGAAGGTAACGGTTACCGAAAAAGCGACGCATTGACTGGGGATGTAAAATTTTCGGCAGCTTATGAACTCCCTTTTGATTTTGAGGTAAAAGCTAATTTACAGTTTTATCGTCAATATGAGCGTTACAAACAATTTCAGGACAACGGGCAACCTATATGGAACTATAATAGGGCTACCGATGAATATACTATTGCTTATTATACTGAAGGCGAAATGCGCTTAGATGAGTTTTTCTGGATGGACAATGAATTCAACCAGCAATACTTTCTTACCTGGGACAAACAATTGAATGACCACAACCTGAGCGCGATGGTAGTTTATGAAATTTTGTCTGATGATCATAATAATATTGAAGCCGCGCGCAGGCGTTACGAGATTGATATTCAGTACCTGTTTGCAGGCCCTTTATTGGATTTGACAAACAACGGCAGCGCATCCCATGGGGGGCGTAAAAGCTGGATTTCGAGGGTGAACTATGACTACAAAGGAAAATATCTTTTCCAGTTTAGTGGCAGATACGATGCCTCTCCCCGTTTCCCTAAAGAAACCAGATGGGGTTTTTTCCCTTCCGTGTCTGTTGGTTGGCGCATTTCTCAGGAAAAATTTATGCAAGAAAGCGTACCTTTCATCAGCAACCTGAAGTTGAGGGCCTCCCATGGACTATTGGGTTACGACAATACGGGATCGTTTCAATACCTTTCTACCTTTGATATTGGCTCCCGGTATATTTTTGATGGTGCAAACAATACACTGTCCACAGGGATCGTACCCGGTGCATTGCCTAATCCTTTTATTACCTGGGAAAAAATGCGTACAACCAACGTCGGGTTAGATTTTGGGCTCTGGAATAATAAACTGGAAGGTTCTTTCGACTATTTTTATCGTTTGCGAAGCGATGTGCTGGGTCAGCGCAATCAATCAATTCCTAACACGGTGGGCGCCGATCTGCCTCAGGTCAATTATGCGAAATTTGATAATCGGGGATGGGAATTGGTGTTGAACCACAGGAATAAAATAGGGCCGGTGGACTTTAGTATCGGTGGAAACCTGGCCTGGAATCGTGAAAAAACCGTTCTTATTGATCAAAATGCATTTGCCAGTGCCGAGGCTCGGCGGGTTCAAAATGAAAATGGCGAATGGACCGACCGGCAATGGGGTTTGATGTCGGACGGTCTGTTTAAAAGCAAAGAGGAAATTAAGAATTGGCCCGATCAGGATGGCAGGAATAACGCCACCGTTATGCCCGGCGACATAAAATTGATCGACTACAATGAGGATGGGAGAATCAGTTCGGAAGACATGGTACTCATTGGTCGCGGAGACTTCCCGCGGTTCACTTACGGTATTCACTTAAACGTGTCATGGAAAGGCTTTGACTTTACTACGCTTTGGCAAGGCGCTGGGTTATATGATTTTAATCTGGATATGTCTCCAGATCTTTCCATTCCCTTTTATGCGAATAATACCCCCCTTAAAGCCTGGGCTGCTAACGCCTATGTACCGGAGATGTCCGGGAAGGAAAACCAATGGCTTCCAGCAAATACAGATGCCCGTTGGCCGCGATACCGGACAGGTCCGGATAATCAAATCCATATAAATCACTCCTTCTCCGATTTCTGGCTGATTAACGGCGGGTATATCCGGCTAAAAAATGTTTCGCTGGGCTATGCTATTCCTGATGTAATAACCGCCCGATTGGGGATCAATAGTTGCAGAGTGTATGTATCCGGTTATAACCTGCTAACCTTCTTTCCACTTGATTTCATAGATCCCGAAGCCGATACACATACCAAACGTACTTTTGGCAGCTATTATCCCCCTTTAGGCACTTATAATATAGGGATTAACATAGGTTTTTAACTTGAAAAAAGGAAATAATGAAAACATTGAAAATATTCATGCTAAGTGGCTTGATTGGTACGCTACTTTTCTCCTGCAAAAATAAAAACGTCCTGGATTTAACTCCGGACACAAAAATCAATGCAGAAGAAGTTTATAAAGATGAAGTCCTTATTGATGCTTATGTAACCAACTTGTACAGCCGGTTCAATTTAGATGACTTCAACGCCGATTATATTGACGAATTCAGAGATCATATTTGCGGCGGTAGCGACGAAATGACCACAGAAGGTGGGAATGCCACCCCGGTTACGCTGGGAACTATTAGCGACTCCAGGGAATCCTTCCCCTACTGGGACTATTATTATATCCGGGATTTGAATTCTTTTATTGAAAACATCGGAACTTCGCCTATTTCTGATGAAAAAAAGAAGCAGCTTGAAGGAGAGATCCGGTTTCTCCGCGCTTATGTTTACTTCGAAATGGAACGGCGGTACGGTGGGGTTCCTCTTGTAGATGCCGTTATTGATCCGTTTAAAGAAATTGATGAAAAATATACCAAACGGAGTACTGAGGAAGCCATAGCAGATTTTATCCTTTCCGAGACTACCGTAATTTCTAACATGCTTACGGAAAGCCCTACTCCGAGAGGAAGAATAAATAAGTGGACTGCTCTGGCATTAAAAGCCAGAGCAGCGTTATGGGCCGCGTCCATCGCGAAATATGGAAAGCTAGAATTGAACGGACTGGTAGGCATATCCCCCTCCCGGGCGGATGAATTCTATGCCAAGGCCGCCGAAGCTGCCGATGCCGTCATACAGTCCGGAAAATACAGCTTATATAATAAGGTCCCCGATGATAAGTCAGAAAATTACAGGCTGATTTTTCTCGATGAGGAAAACGATGAAGTGATCTTTGAAAAGGTGTTTAATGGCGTTGAGATCGGGCATGGTTTTGATCTGTGGAATTCGCCCCCGCAGTTTGCCACAGATGGAAGAGGGGGCACATCTAACCCTACGCTTGAGTTTATTTTGGGCTATGAGAACATTGACGGTAGTGCGACGCAACCTAGTTTTGGTGTTGATCATCTATATACGACGGCAAGGGATCCTTTCCTGAATAAAGATCCCCGGTTGTTTGCTACAGTTTTCTTTGAAGGAGACGCATGGGGAGGAGGGCATGTGGCCACCTATGAGGGGATAGATCCGAGCCCAACTCCCAACCCTGCTTCCATTATCAGTAGCGAAAACGAGGTTTATAAAGACATGCCTACTGTCGGTTTTGATTCCAGGACAAATTACAGCCGCGGTAATGGTACCAAGTCAGGCTTTTTGCTGAAAAAGTTTATCCAGAATAAAGCAAATGTGAAAGAAGGCGAGAGCGGCACCAACTGGATCGTTTTCCGTTTAGCCGAAATGTATCTTATTAAAGCGGAGTCTCAGTTTGAACTGGGAAATCTTGCGACAGCAGCAGAGGCTTTAAACGCGACACGGGCAAGAGCGGGCATTAGCCTGGTGGATCCGGGCACCATAACACTTGACAAGGTGCGCACCGAAAGAAGGTCGGAACTGGCTTTTGAAGGCCATCGCTTCTGGGACCTTCGTAGATGGCGGACCGCCTCAACCGTTTTAAACCACCGGTTTCAGGGTTTAAGGATTATTTATCATTATGCATCGGATAAGTATTATTTTCTGCCTATTCCATGTGAAACTTTTACACGTGTTTTCAAACCGGAACATTATTATAATCCGATTACAAACGACCGTATCAATAACAATCCGGTCTTGATTGAAAATCCATTGTACTAAATCTTATAGAAATGAGAAAATTAATAAAAGATATCGGTTTTTTAGTACTGGTCATAGCTGTACTTACCGGATGTGATAAGAATATTACTGAATTTGGATTTGATGGAAATCTTTCAGGAACAGTAAAAGATCCTTCAGGCAACATGGTCCCAGGCGATATCACCAGCGATAATCTGGTTGTTCATGCGCTTGCCGAAGGAGATCAAACGGCTATCGATATACGAGTGAGAGGAGATGGAACATTTCAGAACTCAAAGCTATATCCTGTAAAGACTAAAGTTTGGTTAACCGGGCCCGTTTTCCCGCAAACTCCTGACACTATCATCGTAGATTTTTCAAAAACAAGTACACAAACACTCGATCTGGAGGTGACGCCTTTTATAACGATAGCTAAGCCGGAAATTCTAAATAAAACATCTACTTCGGTAGAAATCAGTTACAATATGTCAGGAAACAATGGAAAGACGCCAGATGTCCGCGAAGTCTATTGTAGTACCATACCCTATCCTACCAGCAGCACCGGGTCGGGACCTTTTTATCATACAGAAAAATTGGAATTGAATGATGATGCAGGTGTAATTGTTATCAATGGACTGACTTCCGGTACTGAATATCATTTGCGCATCGGTGCTAGGGCTGATGAAGAAACGATGAACTACAGTGAGCAGGTGATTTTTACAGCCCCTTAGGACACTAACAAAAGAAGCTGTTTTAAATGAACTTTCGTATTTTATGTGCGGAAGCAATATTATATTGTATCGTTTTTGTGAAATTTGTCATCGAAAAGCAGCAGGTGTACTGATCTTTACTGCATTGGGATATTCAAGGTCTGAACGGGCAACCAGCGACTTCTTCGTCAATCCCGCAAAACTAAAATTATCAAAAAGATTTCTTAAAATCCATGGCAGATCCTTTTAATCCTGTTGGGTTGATGTTGGATAAATGGGAAAAGAAATTGAACGTGGCAAACCTCATGGGTTTAAAATATTGGCGATAACTGATTTTGGAAAAGACTGAGAAGGAAAGGTTAGGTTACAAATATTAAAAAAAAGTAATCAATCAGGAGTCTACCCGACTTATTATACCGGCATATCAACAAAAAGCGATTACGCTACTTGCATTACCCTCAAGTACCCGGAAAATACACAATACCAGCTCTCTTAGATAAAGAAGGAGCGAAATCGGTAAAAAGTATTGGGGAATTTTTTTAAAAGATTATAAACAGAGCAGATGTAAAATGATTTTCAAGCGTATTAGCTATAAAGACTGGGTCAAAAATAATATCTATTCTTAAAATTGGCTAATTTGGAACATCATGATTTGCAGGATTTAATGGCCAGATACCTGGCAGGTAAAGCGTCTCCTGAAGAGATAGGGTTTTTACTCCGACAGTTTAATAAAAAAGAAGGGGAAGCGGTGTTAAGGTCCGTTATCCGGGAGTTAGAAGCCAGCTATGAAATATCTGAATATAAAAGCCAGGCCCGGGCAAATGCTTTACAGGATAGCTATGATCTGATAAAAAGTCAGATAAATAGTGAGAGTGAAGAAGATAAGACGTTGCCACGTCCCCGGCATATCTTATTGAAAATAAGTGTAGCAGCTGCCATTACCCTGCTTGTCGCTTCCTCGGTTTTTATGCTTACTAATAATAATTATAAAGGGATAACAGAAAAAACAGCGTCGACAAGACACAATGATATAGCTCCAGGTGGTAACAAAGCTGTTCTTACGTTATCAAACGGAACTAAAATTGTGTTGGATTCTATACAAACCGGCATGGTTTCCAGGCAAGGCAATACGAAGATCATTAAATTGAATAATGGGCAACTGGCATACAATAGGCAGTTGGGAAACAACCGGAAATCCACGGTACATTATAATACGATAACAACTCCGCGGGGAGGACAGTATCAGGTTATATTATCAGATGGGACAAAAGTTTGGCTAAATGCCGCCTCGTCCATTTATTTTCCGAGCGAATTCAGGGGAAGAACAAGAGAAGTACGTGTTACCGGTGAAGTATATTTTGAAGTGGAGGAAAACGCTAAAAGGCCATTCATAGTATCAGTGGATGACATGACTGTGCAAGTATTGGGGACTCATTTCAATGTAATGGCTTACGACGACGAACCGGCCACAAAAGTAACCTTGACCGAAGGCAGCATAAAAGTAACCGACGGAAATAAAGCTGTTTTACTGGAGCCGGGCGATCAGGTGCAGGTAGATAAGGCTGACCGGCTAAAAAAAGTGAAGGATGTGGATCTACAAGGTATAATAGCCTGGAAAAATAATCAGTTTTGTTTTAACGATGACGATATTAAGACGGTCATGCGGAGGCTTTCTCGATGGTATGATGCAGATGTCGTGATCAAAGGAAAAATTCCGCAACACTTTGGAGGATATATTTCAAGAGATATTAACCTGTCCAAAGTGCTCGAAGCCTTAGAAGCTACTAGCCATTTGCAATTTATCGTTCAAGATAGTACCATTATTGTTTCACCTTAAATCTCTTTTATATGAGTCCATAACACTTTACCCTTTAATGAAAAGAACCGGTAAGCCCTGTCGGATCAGGACAGGGCTAGGAATTCCGGCTCATTGGCGAAAAGCCATACCTCGTTATCAAAAAAATACGGCTTTATCACTCTATTTAATTCAAAGATATGTATTTAAAAGGTCTTAACAAAACCGGACCTGAAAGACGTTTTCACGCCCGTTATAAAATAGCGTTAATCATGCAACTAACGGCTATAATATTACTTACCGCCTGTTTACAAGTAAGTGCGAGAGTTTCTGCTCAAGAGGTGACCATTGACGAAACCAATGCTCCCCTTAAAGAAGTATTCACGGAGATTGGTAGGCAAACAGGTTACAGTTTTATTTACGCGGAAGAAGA
>CAYXRN010000048.1:0-22470 GCA_964467635.1 uncultured Chitinophagaceae bacterium
ATCCCGTTTAATACCATCAAAAGGTCCGTAACTGCCAAAAAAAGTGGGTAAATGATCTGCTTCCCATTGTTGTTCTTTACCCAGATAGGTCTCAATGGAAGGGCCATTATCTGAAGTATAGACAATCAAAGTATTGGAATCAATTTTCAGGTCCTTAAGTAGCTGGATAATGTCGCCAACGGCATAATCTATACGTCGGTTAGCCGTAGCGTATCTTTTATAAGTTTCTGGCCAGGCAACTTCAGGAGTAGATGGATCACGATCGTCATCATATGTGGCGGTTGCATAGTCGGGATTGATATAAGAATCCGGCGTTCCGGATGCTGTATTAATAAAATGTCCTGGATCTCCGATCCACTGCATCCCTCCCTTCAATCCACCACCGGAAGGATACTGTTGCGTAGGCAATTCATCTACGGCATGTGGAGTATCATAAGCCAGATACATGAAAAAGGGCTTGTCTTTATCCGCTCCCTTTTCATGCTTAACAATCCAGTGTTTCGCATAAGCTGTCCATAAATCGGCCGTATAGCATTTATCTAACTTGTCGGCTATATTCTCTCCATTGAACCATACCTGTTTTTTTCCCCGGTAAAGTCCCTCCTTAGGATAATGTTCATGTCCATCGCTGTGACGCATATAGCCAAGGAAATCATCAAATCCTCTACTGCGGGGCCTGGCAGGCCATTCTGCTCCATTTTCGGCCCACTTTTTACTTCCTTGTAACCCATACTTGCCCACCGCCACGGTGCTATAGCCCAGCCTGCGTAGGGTGGATGGCATCGTATAATTATCGGCCAATGCTTTGTCAAACTGGTTATCGCGGACATTGGCATGTCCTTGACTGACGCCCAGCAACAAAGAAGCGCGGGAGGGCGCACAGACAGGTGCCGCACAATAGTGCTGCGTCAACATAGCCCCGTTTGCAGCCATCTGATCGAGATAAGGCGAGCGTTCGTGGGGTAACCCTTTTTCAGCTCTTTGATTCTGCCAAAATACGCCTACATCACCATAACCCTGATCATCTACCAGAATCAGGATAATATTGGGTTGTTGTTCCGGTTGCATTTGCGCATCAGAGAAATGCACCTTCAGCAACAAAACAAGGAATACCGGTATTGATTTTCTCAGCATATATCGGTTATCTAACTTTCCATGAATTTAAAAAAATGAAAAATACACATCTCTATTGTTTTTTTCAAATCATTTTATTCTTGGATGAGTGAATTTGCAAGACTGGCGGCTATGTATTTAAATGAATAAAAATGACATACAACGGTCTTTTTTCATCTGCTAATCATCGATCGGCTCCTTGCGATCACTGTTTTACAGTCCAGGGCTTGCGCATTTTTCTCCCCAGCAATCGATTCGCTTCGCTGTCATTTTTGAACTTTTCTTTTTCAGGATCCCAATACAGGGGCCGTTTCAGCTCAAATGCAATATTTCCGAGATTGCAAACCGTTGCACTCCGGTGCCCTGTCTCTGCATCACAGATAGGCGTGGTACGTTTACGGATAGCGTTCAGCCAGTCCTTATAATGATTATCGCTGTAATATACATGTTTTTCATCAGGACTTATCTTTTGACGCTTCAAAGAGGCGGGGTTGGTTTCCAAATGGTGTCTGCGTATGTCTATCCGTCCTTTCGAACCGATAAACCGGATCGCATGTTTCTGACCAAAATTTTCTTTGGTTACCGTTATCCCGTTCGCATAACGATATGTCAAAAAAGGGTGTGCTTTACCTTCAGGAGGAATGACCTCCACAGGTCCACTATTATCCATATCCAAAGCCCATTGAACAATGTCAAACATATGCGCCCCCCAATCTGTCATATCTCCACCTCCGAAGGGTTTATAATATCGCCATCTCGCCCAAAAGTTGGGGTGTAAAGGCGGAGCAATCTGATGATTGTAATGCTCATAAGAATTTGGTCCCAGCCAAAGATTCCAATCCAAGCCTTCAGGTAATTTTTCTTTTGGAAGATTATATGGCTCAGGGGGTCCCCCTACGCTTACCTTAATTGACTTAATATCACCAATATAACGGTTACGGACCAACTCAACAGCCTGCCTGAACTCCGGCCATGACCGTTGCATACTACCGGTTTGAAAGACACAATGCTGTTTCTTCACAGCATTCACTATAGCCCGGCCTTCTCGAATCGTCAAAGTAAGCGGTTTTTCGCAATAAATATCTTTACCTGCTTCAGCGGCAAATACAGAATGTACAGCATGCCAATAGTCTGGAGAAGCTATAACAACCGCATCTACATCTTTACGGTCCAGCAGACCCCGAAAATCATTGTAAACATCACAGCCGTTGCGGGCATAGAGTTGCTTTGAATCTACATGCTTTTTAAAATCATCTCGTTTGGCTTTATAGACATCGCTAGTGGCCAATACCTGTACTTCCCCAGTATCTACAAAGGAATGCAACAGATTATGCCCTTGCCTGCCATTTCCAATAAAACCCAATGTAATCCGGTCGCTAGGAGCAATAAAGCCTCGGCCTCCCAACACATGACGCGGGACAATAAATACTGTAGATAATGCAGCGCTGGTAGTAAGAAATTTCCTTCTTGTAATTGTTGTCTTTTTTTTCATAATATTCTTTATCTGGTAAATAAGCTGTCAAAGGCCATTCAATTCATTTCCAAAATACATTATCTTTTACGGATGTACAAGCCGTTATCATTAGTAATTTCATGTATAGGCGTTCCAATACAACCACTAGGCATTTGAATATGCAGCAAGGCGGCAAGGGTCGGCGCAATATCAGTCATATTAAAAGGCTGATTTGTTTTGCCAGGTTTAATGCCCCAGCCCATAAAAACAAGAGGAATGTGGGTACTATATGGACTCCATGTACCATGTGTAGTTCCTTTTTTTGCATATTCTGCTAACCATCCTGTTTGAGGAATTATCTGAATCGGTCCGCTACGCTTGTAATTATATCCGTTGATCATCATCTTTTTTATCTTTTCAGGAATAGGTAAGCCGGCTACCTGCTCCATATCGGCTGCATATAATATTCCCGGCTGTTTTTTTAAAAACTCTACAGCCATTTGTTTTATTCTTTCCAGGTCCAATCGATTGGAATATATTTTTTTCTGATCAAAATTCACTTGATAGTTTACACGAATTGTCCAATCATTTTTAACTAAACGGCTTACTCCTGTTTTTTCTGCAAGAAAGCGATCCAGTTTTTCTGCTAATCCCAAATCCCAAAACCCCGTTGGCAGCTTATGTTTTTTCATAAATCCTTCAGCATGTGCTCCGCCATGGTCGGCTGTAAGAAAAATCAGATAGTTTCCTTTACCAACCCTCTTATCAAGAAAATGAAAAAAATCGGCCAATACTTTATCTAAACGTAAATAAACATCTTCTGCTTCTATGGAATTAGGACCAAACAGATGTCCCACATAATCAGTGGAAGCACAATTAATAGTGAGAAAATCTGTTGCCTTCTTCTGCCCTAACTGATAACCATCTATTGCAGCCTTGGCAAAGGCTAATGTAAGTGTATTCCCAAACGGTGTAGAACGTATAATACCAGGTTTTTGTTTATATTTTTTTGCAAGTTGATCATATGGGAAAATGGGCATTTTTTTCCCACCCAGATGCCCTTCCCAAGGTACATTATCGTCAGTACTTTCTGTATACTCCGCTATCGGCAATAAAGTACGCCATCCGTCGGCCATCAATTTGTCGGCTATATCCGACTTGTTAAACTCTTTCACCCAGGAAGGAAGGTCATCCATATAGTAAGTACTGGTAATAAATCGTCCTGTTGTGTTATCAAACCAAAATGCCGCATTGGCTGTATGGCCTGCGGGAAGGATAGCAGCGCGGTCTTTTAAAGAAACGCCCACCACTCTTGAGTGAAAGTTGGTGGCCAAACGTAATTCGTCCGTAATTGTAGACACCAGCAAGTTGCGTGGAGACATCTTTCCGGCTGTAGAATTGCTGCCCACAGTTTGCACGGTAGTATCTTCCGTACAATACCATTTACGCCCGGTTAGCTGGTCCAACCATTCATTGCCGGCAACTCCGTCTATAGCAGGAACAGATCCGGTAAAGATAGATGTATGCCCCACTGCGGTGGCAGAAGGAAGATAGTTTATTAAGACATTTTCGCAACTAAACCCTTCGCTTAATAAGCGTTTAAATCCTCCTTGCTCGTATTTATCATAATAACGGTACAGATAGTCCCATCGCATTTGGTCGACCACTATACCTACAACAAGTTTCGGCCTGCTTATTACTTCTTTTGGTTGGCTGAAGGAACGAGACGCCAAAAAAAGGCTAAAAACAAGCAGGATTCCTGAAAACTTCATTTTCGTTAACCTAAACTTACAAATAATTATTCCCATAATTTAAAAACAAATCTTAAATGAATCATTCTTGGGGTAGCTAAATAAATTAGGCAATAGCCACCTAGCCTTATACATCCTTAATCCCGGCTGCTTAAATATTACATTTCCACTCATGTCCAGCACTTCATCAGTCCACCACTTTTCTTTTGGCAACATAATAATAGTTGGATACGTATATCCTGAAGAAATCGACTTAATGTTCTCCGTATATTTGGCTTCAACCCGATTTATCTCATTTAAAGAAAGTTTAATCTTAAATATGCCTTCGGCCGTGGTCAGCCATAATGCGTCCTTTCCCAATACAGGAAAGAGATCATGTGGATGGATGTCAGGGAGTAAAATTGAATCAATGGAAACTAAATTCGGATGTTTACAGTTAAAATTATACTTAAATTTGTATAGCTTATCAGCGGCGGCTGACCATAGCACTTTTCGCTTTTTATCCCAAACGACATTGTGTGCTTGAGGAAGATATTTTTCTCGCATAAAAACAGAATCCGGAAAATGAGTCGTATCGGTATGAATAATTTTCAGATAATTCCCCGTACTGGACGCAGTGACAATATTTCCATCGGGTAATATCTCTGCAGAATGTGTATTTCCGCCTACATATGCATAAAATACTGTTTTCTTATCCGCTATACGCACCAAAGCTACTCCACCCAATGAAGCCGTCAACAGGATGTATTTTCCATCATAAACCACTTTTGCATCACTGGGAGCCTTAAACCATTGCACGTCCGCCGCTTTAACGTTGGAAGCACCCGCAGTCCATTGCCAGACCACTTTGGATAATTCCACATCTACAATAGCTATACGGTCTTTTGCTTGATCGGCAATGAGCAAATACCGGCCTTGTGGATCGGGTTCAAAAGCAGTGTCTTTTACCTCCTTTCCATGACCTAAATAAGCATAACATGAAAAAAACAGAAAACAAACAAAAAAAAAATTACCTCTCATAATAATATAATCAAATCTACTGGTCAGCAAATATGAAAAATTTCCGTTTAGAACTATTTGACCACTTGCCGTTCCGGAGTTCATCTAACCCTTTACCTGCCTGAACCCCAAGATCAGCTTCTATGATATCTGCCCCTGCTTGCACCATCCGTTTATAGGCCTCTTCCAACTGTGCTTTGCTAATCTTATCGGCACTGTATTCCCTATCGACATTTCTTGAACTGCCACGAATAGTCATAACTCCTTTGCTGTGTAAATACGAAAAAATCTCTTTGTTTTTTGGTTTATCATGTGTTACAAAGGCTATCACATTTTCCCAGGGAACACCTGTCTTTTCGAACTCTCTTGCTTTGCTGATATTCGGAATAAATACTTCCATCATAATATCTTCGTCTATTTCATATACTTTTTTTGCATCTTCATAAGTATAGCACATCACCATAGCATAAGCTTCGGCCCGGTGTTTTTTGATCTTTCTTGCCCGTACTTCTGCTGGAACATCTTTTTGATCCAATATAAGTATTGTTTTTCCTCTGGCCCATGCTAAAGCGTCATCTAAGGTCGGTATCTTAAATTTCGTGACGTGACCCATAGGATCTCTAAGATTTAATTCTTTTAATTGTTCAAGTGTATAATCCGATATTTTCCCTTGGCCTGTAGATGTTCGATCTAGTGTCGGATCATGCATTAAGATAATAGCACTGTCCTTCGTATAATGTGGATCAACTTCCATAACAGACCAGGTGTGCCTCAGTGTATGGGTAAACGTAGCCAGGCAATTTTCAGGATAACCTAAAGTCGGTCCTCCACGATGTGAACTTACGAAAGGAATGCGATCACTTGTATAATGAAAAAAATTTTTAAGTTGTTGTGGGGTGTGAATCTTAAATGTGTGTAGCTTTGCAAGACTATCAGGAGCATAAGGAAAAAATGGGGCATTGGGAATATTACTTTTTCTAAAAAACTCCTTTATTTTTTTTATCACATCGGGATGCAGGCTGGCCACATCATTTTGCTCACTAATATCCCTTGAAAGATCGTACAACTCAATAACCGCTTCTTTATCCCGGTAAATATTATTCTGTACGCCCTTCCATTTTCCATACCTTACAGCACGGTTTGTCAAATAATTTCTAGGTAAGGTATTTCCCTTTTTGTACCAATTATAATTATACTGATAGTATTCCCAATATAAAAATTCATGATCGTTTTGCTTTCCACCGCTTAAAACAGGTAAAAAGGACAACCCGTCAACATGGTCCGGCACCTTAACCTCTGCAATATCACATAGTGTAGGTAAAACGTCGTAAGCAGCAGTTACATGATTAGAAACGCTTCCTGGTAAGATTTTTTCAGGCCAGAAAACGATCATGGGCTCACGTATGCCTCCTTCATAAAGGTCGCGTTTACCCCCACGTAATGGTCCGTTGCTTTTAAAAAATTTGGCAAACCGGAGATTAGCACCATTATCACTGGTAAACAGTATCACTGTATTGTCTAAAATATTTTTTTTACGCAACAATCCTATAATGCGTCCCACATCGCTATCCAGTTTTGAGACCATCGTGGCATACACTTTAAACACCTCCGGCCATTCCTTTGATTTATAAGGCTCCTCCGGGGGCAGGGAATAAGAACCGTGCGGAAGAGTATAAGAGAGATATAAAAAGAAAGGTTCGTCTTCTTTATTATTCTGAATAAAATTTAAGGTTCGGTTTACAAAGAGATCATGGCTGTAGAGTCCCTTATTGTTATCCTGATTTTGTTTAATATTTACTCTTTTCCCATTATTATAAAGGTAGAGCGGATAATAATTATGTGCATTGATCTGATCCAAATAGCACAGGGAGCTATCAAATCCCTGTGTTTCCGGCCCATGACCATCGCCTCCTAATCCCCATTTCCCGTAAATTCCTGTTTTATAGCCGGCCTTTTTTAAAAGCTCTGCAATAGTAACCTTATCAGAAGGCATAGCCGGATCTTCCTGTTGATCGGTTAAAAAATTTCCCCTGATAAAAGTATGTCCGGTAGTCATCCCTGTTAGCATAGCCTCTCTGGAAGGTGCACATACCGTACAGCCTGCATAATAATCGGTAAAGCGCATTCCCGCAGTAGCCAATGAATCTATATGAGGAGTTTGTATCATCTCCTGACCATAACTGCCCAAATCACCGTAGCCCATATCATCTGCCAAGATGATGATAATATTGGGCTTTTTCTGAGCAACTGTTTGTACAGACCAACACAGGAAGATGACAAAAAGACAAGCCCGATAAATTCGTTTCAAAAGCATATGTGAAAATTTTATGAATTCTAAACAGTAAAGACACTAACTGGTCCAACCTATTTCTTGTAATAAAAATCTTTGCGAATCACTCTTGTCGAATGATCCCGTAGGTTTACAAATGTGGCGCTGATTATATGATTTCCTTCAGTCGGCTTAAGCATTTGACACACATAATAACTGTCTGATAACCTTCCTTTTCTATCCTTTTTTTGCATATATTCAGCTTGCACAGACCGACCGTCTATGCGTAATTCTTTTAGCTTTGTAATCTCTGATTTCAACCCGCTGGTGCTTGCTAACCACCAACAACGAATACGAATGTTCACCCCTTTTTCCGGACGTGCTACTTCAAAAGAATCCGAAGGCCTTACTATGGTAATAGCCGCCCAGGGTCGATTCAAGAGGTCCGGTTGATCCTTCCACCATTTCCACTTCTTTTGGCGAGATAAAATATATTGTTGCACACCCGGCGCTCCTCCCAATAGCCTCGTTTTATAGCCGGATATGCTGTCATGTCGTACTGCTACAACCCAATTATTTTTTAGAGCTTTCATCATTTCCGGATAAGTAGGTGCTTTAGCCAAAAACAATGTTCTGTAATGTAAAAGCTCATCAGTCCACCACCAGGCTTCTTTGCCATGGGCATCTACTAAAGCCACAAAAGGAAGCTGATAACGATATTGATATAAGTAAGGAAGAAAAAACAAAAAGTTCTGGCTAAAATGGATAGTGCTGATAGCTGCGTATCCCCCGTTTTTAATAGATTCATCCAATAACACTCTTGCCAAAGGTTCATTATTAGATATTTGAAGCAGCAGAGCACCACCATTCTTTAATAAAGGTTTTATATAACTCTCATGATATTGCTGCCAGGAAGGATCAGGTTCTACGTTGGGGAGTTTTGCCTGAGCAGGTGCAATAAAGTCAAGAACATGACCAAACGTTCCCATCCCTTTTACATGAATAAACTTTCCATAAGGCTCATCCGAATTAAAGAACGTTACAGCTACCTTCTGTTGATCAGCAATTTCCTGTGCACGGGATATCCACCCTGAAGGTCCATTTTTACAGCCCCATAGCTGTATATTTAAATGATCCGCCAGTAATACCGCTTCCGCAGGACTGCCTATCCCTGGAGCTTCAAATTGAACAGAATATATCTTTAAGTCAGAAAAGGCTTCTTTATCCTTTTGTTCTTTTTTTATTTCTTTAGCATTTTCAAGCTGAGAAAATGCATTTAAAGCTTTCAGTGCATCTATGGCATAATAGGTCGATATCGGTGTAGAAGGTAAGCCCGGACGATTACCAAAACCGCCATCGGCATTTCTCAATGACAACAAATACCGTATAGAAGCTTTCTCGTCTTTAGGTCTGGCTGATAAAAGTCGCAAGGCCTTGATGGCAGCCCAAGTATAAGCTACTTCATCATTACCGCCAATCGCAGGATTTGGCTGATGAGTAAACCCACCATTTTCCAATTGGCAGGATTGCAACCACTGAACGGTGTTTTTTCTCAATGAATTATTTTCTGCTAAAATTTCTAATCCATAAAGCCCCCAATAGGTATTCAGTATATTGCCATCTCCGCCTTCCCTGGCAGGAGCATTGTTAAAGCTGCCATTCGTTCTTCTCCTGGAACCTAAATATGCGATTGTTTTATCCGCATCAATTAAACTTATCTCCAACAAGTGCCTGCATACCGGGGTCATCATTTCCTGAAATAAAACCGGATAGCCGTGCTTTTCATAATTACCAATATTTCCTGCCTGCGATTGCCAAAGACCTACCAATGGCTTAAACTCACTGGGATCACCACCTAACCAAAGGATTGCTCGTATCTGTTGATATATCAGATTTCTCAACACCGACCCGCTCGATCCGGCCTCGGTCCCTTTTCTCCATTTAGCACTTAAATAGGTAACGTGATTTTTTTGTTTATAAAGAAGGGCGGGAATAATCTGATCGCCAAACTGTGGATGATGGGTTCTAATAAAATTAATCAATTCTTTACGCTGCTTTTCGACCGGAAGCTCATTTAAATCATATAAGATGCCTACTGCAGCAAAAGTAGGCGTAAGATGCGAATCCGGTTGGTCTGGCCACCCATAGCCACCATCAGTTTTAGCCAGGGAATGAACATAATGGATTACATTTTCACGCCAATTGGACTGAGCAGCAACATATTTGTTGGAATAAAGCAAAAGAAAAACCAATAGAATAATATATCCTCTCATCTGTTTTATATTGAATTTATCTTACTAATTTTCCCCGGTATAAGGGAAATAAGGCGGATCAAGCTTACTTTGATTTTTAAACAGCATTTTTATTTTATCTATCATTTTCGGGTAATCATTAGCTACATTGTGTTCTTCAGAAGAATCAGAATGTAAGTCGTACAGTTCAATTTTTGCGTTTTTATTGGTGTAAATATGATTCTTTACAGCCTTCCACTTACCGTATCTTACAGCCCGGGCTGTAAGATAATTTCTGGGCAATGCATTACTTGGCTTATTCCAGTTATAATTATATTGATAATATTCCCAGTATAAAAACAGGTGATCTTTTTGCTTTCTTCCAACTAAAGTCGGTAAGAAAGAAATCCCATCAATTTTGGGAGACGGATTTATCCCTGCAACCTCACAAATTGTGGGTAAAAAATCCCACGCGGCTGTAATATGATGCGAAACCTGGCCCGGTATTACGACACCCGGCCAATAAACAATAAGTGGTTCACGAATACCCCCCTCATACAACTCTCGTTTTGCTCCGCGAAAAACTCCATTAGCTTTAAAAAATTGAGCAGGACCGGCATTAGCCCCATTATCGCTTGTAAAGAAGATAATCGTATTATCTGCTATTCCTTTGTGTTTCAATAATTCTACAATACGTCCAACACTCCTGTCAAGGAGAGAGACCATGGTAGCATAAACCTGAAAATGCTCCGGCCAGTCTTTTTTCGTGTAAGGGGTGTCCGGAGGGAGGGTATAACTGCCATGAGGAAGCGTATAGGCCAGATAAAGGAAGAAAGGCTGATCATTTTCACTTTCACGAATATATTCTAACGTTTTATTGACAAAAAGATGATGACTGTAGACCTTTTTCTTTCCATCCTTATTTAGAGAAAGCTCCACTTTCTTATTGTTTTCCCATAAATAGGACGGGTAATAATTATGGGCTTTTGCCTGGTCAATATAGCAAAAGGAATAATCAAAACCTCTGGCATTAGGACCCGTTTCGGGACCGCCTACTCCCCACTTCCCAAACATAGCAGTACGATAACCTGCATGCTGCAAATATTCTGCAATTGTGCGATGACCTTTTGCCATAGGCAGATTACCTACATCCACATCCAACCTAAAATTTCCACGAATGGCCGTATGACCGGTATGATAACCAGTGAGCAAGCATTCTCTTGAAGGAGCACAAACGGAACTTCCGGCATAGTAGGCTGTAAACCTCGTGCCAGCTGAAGCCAGTGAATCTATATGGGGAGTAGGAGTCATTTTCTGCCCATAACATCCCAACTGTCCATACCCCATATCATCGGCAAGAATAAGAATGATATTAGGCTTTTGCTGGGCCCTAACCGGTATAAAAACAAAAATGCTTAAGCTGCATAATATTATCGCCTTTCGAATTAACTTATTCATTCCATTAATATCCAGTATTTTGCTTCAGTTTGGTATTATTTAATTCC
Organism: uncultured Chitinophagaceae bacterium; assembly: GCA_964467635.1. Classification (GTDB taxonomy): domain Bacteria; phylum Bacteroidota; class Bacteroidia; order Chitinophagales; family Chitinophagaceae; genus FW021-bin31. The sequence goes on from CAYXRN010000048.1 coordinate 11,322, forward strand.
TGTAGCGGAATAGGTAATACCTCATTCTTTCCCTCCTTAAAGCCTAAGGGCCCCAGAACTTTACCGGCCCTTCCGGTCCGAATAAGGGTATACCAGCGATGTCCTTCTGTAGCAAGCTCCAGAAAACGCTCATGATAAATATTCTCTAAGGTAACAGCCACTGGCTTCAGTCCAACTCTTGCCCGTACTGCATTTAACAATGCAGCCGCTCTAACCAGATCTCCGCCGCCCTGGACCAGTGCTTCAGCTTCCATCAGATATGTATCGGCTAGGCGAATTTGAATATAATTTTGTGGATAGTTTAAAGTGGGGGTTCCTGCACCCTGGTTCTTGAATTCATTTAATGCGGCAAATTTTCTGATAAAGTGGCCTGTATTTTCATAGCCCGGAATATAATCAGCTACTCCTGCCTGCACCATGCTATCTATATCTACAATAGTAGCCTCAAAACGGGGATCATAATGCAGGGCATCATATAGTTTGGAGCTTACAGGGCATCCTCCCCAACCGGAATAATATAGCGGTCCTGAATAGCTCCTTGGACCACACATTTTAGACGCAATCAGCCCCTCCACTTTTGAGGTATTGCCCCACCCTGATGCGGCGATAGAAGTATGTGTAATTTCAAGTATGGATTCGCTGTTAAATGGATTATCCGGCCTAAAAATAGCCGCGAAATCCGAAAGCAAACGATACCCAAATTGACTGGTTCCGCCCGGCGTACCGTTTACTACGGCAAACTCTTTCGCTGCTTCATCCCATTTTTTTTCAAATAAGTATACTTTGCCCAGCAGAGCATGCGCAGCACCTTTGGTAATACGCCCCCCTTCGGTAGCTGCAGGAACTTTATCAGGGAGGTTAGGTTCTGCTATAGAGGCCTTCAGGTCTTTTTCTATCTGGGCGTAAATGGCGTCCGGTTGCACCTGTTCTACACTATATATTTCATCGGTTAAAAGAGGTTCTGTGAACAAAGGTACATTCCCAAATAGACGCACTAATTCAAAATAATAATAGGCCCGTAAAAATAAGGCTTCTGCTATATAACGCTTTTTTGTAGCCTCATCCAAGGCTTCTACATCCTCATTAAGTTTTGATAAAAGCGTATTTACCCTTGAAATACCGGTAAAGCCTTTCTCCCAGAATCCCAACTGTGGTCCATTGGCAGCATCTATAGCATAATCATCCATTGTATTAAAATAGGGTACGTCAGAAGAACTGCCACCTCCACCCAAGGCTTCATCAGAAGCTGCTACCAAGCAAAGGAAATTGGCATAGTTTCCACCTTTCCCTCCTTCCCAACCCATTGGATCATAAGCTGCCACAAGCCCGTTGTACAGTTCTTCGGCATTTTGATAATAGTTAGATTCTAACTGAGTTGCTTTAGGATCCACATTCAAGAAATCCATACCGCATGAACTTATCATCAACGAAACCGAAACAAAACCAACTAAATATTTAAGATCATATACTTTCATCGTCTCTCTTTTATAAATCAAAAACTAATATCCAATCCTAATAACAACGACCTTGCCTGTGGATAAATCGCACGGTCTATACCATAGCTGCTTCCTCCTATTTCTGGATCATAACCTGTATACTTGGTAAAGGTGAGGAAGTTATTGCTGCTTAAGTAGATCCGTATTTTTTCTATGCCTATTTTTTCAATTACCGTCTTGGGCAATGAATATCCTATCTGCATCGTTTTAATCCGGAAGTATCCCCCATCAGATAAATGGAAATCAGAAGGATTGGCAAAATTTTTATTAGCATCATTTGTGGATAGCCGCGGATAGCTGTTTGAGGTGCCCTCACCATGCCAACGATTAAAAACCAAAGTTTGCCAATTCGCCGTAGGAATATCGAGTCGCCGCAGCCCCTGGAAAATTTTATTGCCCGCCACGCCCTGTCCGAAGATCAGCAAATCAAAGTTATTCCAGTCTATTGTAAAGGAAAAACCATAAGACCAGGTGGGTATGGGATTACCGATAAAAGTTCGGTCGGCTTCAGAGATCATGCCGTCGCCATCTGTATCGACCCATTTGAAGTCTCCTGGTATAGCATCCGGTTGTATCGGGTTCCCATCCGGACCGGTATAATTCGCTACCTCTTGTTTATTTTGAAAAATACCATTTGTTTGAAATCCAAAAAAGGCGCCGATCGGCTGTCCTACAGCTGTACGGGTAAGTGCGTAAGCACTGTTCTGTAATTTAGCCCCCCCCTCCAGAAAAGCTTTTCCTTCTCCTAAAAACGTAACCTCATTTTTTAAATGAGAGATATTGCCTCTTAGATTTAGGTTCACATTCCCTAATTGCTTCCGATAGCCTAATTCCAGCTCCATTCCCCTGTTTTCCATATCGGCAACATTCCCATACGAAGATCCTGTAGCACCAACATAGGCTGGCAATTGAACGATTTGCAGAATACCCGAAGTCTTTTTATTATACCAGTCGAAAGTTAAGCTCCAGTTTTCAAACAACACCGCATCAAAGCCAAAATCAAGCTGGCTAGTCTGTTCCCATTTCAGATCAGGGTTAGCCGGAGCATCGGGACTGTAGCCTATGGTATAAATATTATTCCCAAAAGTATAATTTCTCCCGCCTCCCACTGTAGAAAGGTATCTAAAATCACCCAACACATCATTACCTGTCACGCCATAGGAACCGCGGATCTTAAAAAAATTAACACTGTTTTTTGCAGGCCAGAAATTTTCCTGAGAGGCTACCCATCCTATGGATGCCGAAGGGAAATAGCCATATTTATTATTTGTTCCAAACCTTGAGGAACCATCTCGACGAATAATCCCTGTGAACAAATATTTATCTCCGTAGTTATAATTCAGCCTGCCGAACAATGAGCTTACCGTATGCTGTATTCCCTCATGGCCAGTGGCATTAATGTCATCTGAAGAAATGCTATAGTTCATAGAAGCATCTTTGAAATTATCAACCGGCAGATCAAAATAAGTTACATTAATCCCACTACTGTTGTTATCCATGTAAGCGCCCTGACCTACCAAAATCGTGAATTGGTGCTGATCAAAAGTTCTGCTATAGGAAATCGTATTTTCCAGGTTCCAGTTAAAGGATTTTTGCCTGTCTCTGGCAAAAGAGGTTCGCGTGGTAAGCTGGTTTGAATTCAAATAATAAATGGGGGTAAAGTCTTCGCCTCCCCAATAAGAAAGCTTAGCTCCAAAAGTGGATCTTAATTTCAATCCTTTTACCGGCTCTGCTTCTAAAAACATATTCCCTACAATATCATCGGACCAGTCATAATTACCCAGATTCGTTTGAATATAAGCCAGCGGATTGGTTACCTGTTGAGCCACATGCTTCGATATGCCGTAAGGGTTGCCATTCTCATCCCTCACTACAGGTTGATTGGAATAAGGAGGGCTATTTGCAACTTCCGGATCTGTAATCACTTTTTCTGTAACAGGGTCAAGCATAATGGCTGAGCTTAATGGACCGCCAAAATCTGTATTACCGCCAACCCCTCCCTTACTTTTAACATGTGCATAACCCAGGTTTTCTCCTAAAGTGAGCCAGGGAGTAAGCTTATAGGTAGCATTCAGCCTGATGCTATATCTTTTGTATTCTGATAAAGCAGTAGCTACTATGCCCTGTTGATCAAAGTATCCAAACGATGAATAAAAAGTAGCCTTTTCACTACCTCCACTGATACTCAACTGATGGCTTTGGATGGCGGCATGGTCATTAAAAATAACATCCTGCCAGTCTGTTCCTTTTCCAAGAGACTCCGGATTATCAAAAATGGGCTCCTCACCGCTATGAGCGGATTGTTCATTCATCATTTTTGCATACTGGGTTGCATTCAAAAGGTCCAGCTTATGGGCAGGAGCCTGAATACCGTAGTACCCATTATAATTTACCCGGATTCCCCCTGCCTTTCCTTTTTTAGTGGTTACCAAAATGACACCTGCAGAGGAACGTGCACCATAAATAGCGGCAGATGCAGCATCTTTCAGAACCTCTATGGAAGCAATATCATTGGGATTCAGATAATCAATTCCTCCAGTGCCCACTACCACGCCATCTACCACATAAAGCGGTTTACTTGCCCCTTCGTTTAAGGATGTAACACCACGAATACGAACAGTAGAGGCAGCCCCCGGAGAACCAGAATTGGAAGCAATCGTAACACCCGATACTCTTCCTTGCATTGCCTGCTCTATACGACTTATCTGCTGATTCTGGAAATCCGATGCCTTTACTCCCGATATAGCCCCTGTAACTACGCTTTTTTTCCTTGTGCCATAGCCTACTACCACAACTTCGTTCAAACCGCTCGCATTTGAAATCATAGTAATGGAAGAGGGGACACCGGTAATCACCGGTATTATTTTATCCTCAAATCCAATATAAGAAAACTTTAAGGTGCTGTTTTCCGGCACAGAGAGGGAAAATTCCCCTTGCCCGTTTGTTACCGTTCCCTGGTTTTTCCCCACCACTTTTACAGTAACACCTACCAATGGCTCTGCCTGGTCATTTACTACTGTCCCTTTTACCAGCGTATCTTTAAGCATACCAGCGGGAAAATAGGAAACAGGAATGCTCTGAGGAATACGTTGTTCCTGCTGCGGCAAAACCGGCTTTATTCTGACAGGCGGATATTTCGGTCTGACAGAAAAATAATTTTTTATTTGCTTAAACTCCAAGCCCGTTTGTCCGGAAATCACTTTAAGTATTTCAGATACTGACTTCTTCTGCGCTCTTATCGTTACCGGCTGAGAGACATTAAAGCCAGAAGCGTTATAAAAAAATCTGAAAGCGGTTTGCGCTTCTATTACTTTAAAGGCTTTTTTTAAAGGCTGATTTTCCAATTGAAACGATAAGAAGATATTATTCGGGTCAAGCTCCTGTCCATAGCCATTTTCGGCAGATAAAAAAGAAGTAGAAATCACTAAGACACTAAAAATCAATATGCTGTAACGACAAGTCATTATCACAAACCTGGAAAGATTTATTTTCATATTTTGACAGGATTTCAAAGTTAATGGATTACTTTTAAAAACGCACTTTATTATAAAGTTCCTTTAAGAATAAAATACCCTAAAGGATTATGGTTTATTTATTTTAATTTTCTGAAGAATATGCTGTGAAGAAGTCCCAATTTCAATTAAATACGTTCCGGGGTTAGCCTTCCAATCGCTTTCTGTAACGCTCCAAAAGGATAGATCCCTTACATGAAGCGGGATACGCACCATTTTACTTTCGTCCGGTTTCAAAAACACCTTTTTAAAGCCTTTTAATTCTTTGACAGGACGGTCTACGGAAGGGTCCTCTTTATGAACATACAGCTGTATCACTTCAGCGCCGGCCATTTCACCAGTATTTTCAATTTTAACGCTAATTTGAACAGGTTTGTCTTTTTTTATAGTTTTAGAAGACGCCTTTATATCAGATATTTCAAATGTAGTATAAGAAAGTCCAAACCCAAACGGAAATCGTGGTTCAATTTGTTCTTTATCATACCATCGGTAACCCATGTATATCCCTTCTTTATAGGAAACTTCTATTTTACCGAATTCTTTTTCATATTTTCTATCGGATCCGCCGTGGCCTTTCCAGTATAACTTACCATCTTCCATTTTATTATAGCCAAATGCCGGACTGTCTTCAAAGTTTTTTTCAATGGTGAAAGGTAATTTTCCCGAAGGGTTGGTGCTTCCGCTAATCACATTTGCTAATGCTGTTCCGCTTTCTTGTCCCAGAAAATAAGCAAAGACTAACCCTTTCGTTTTTGAAAGCCAGGGCATAGCAAAGCCGTTTCCGCCTGAATAGATAATAACCAGGTTCTTGTTTAACTTCGCATAGTATGATATTTTTTCATTGACCTCGGGCAGCGCAAAGGGAACATCATAACCTTCACCACTTTTTTTATAGATAAAATAAAGCACTACGTCCGCGGACCTTATTGTCTCTTCCCCAATATTTTTTTGGTGAATTATTTTATCTCCATAAACACTTTTTAATCCGGTCAGATAATCGATTTGATCATATCCTTCGACACGGCCACTTCCTGTGCCTGTATAAACCTTTAATGCCTTATCCGTTCCCAACACCACAATTTTATTTACCTTATGCGGATCAATAGGAAGAATATTATCACTATTCTTTAACAAAGTAATGGCTTGTTCAGCTGTCTTTAATGCCACAGCTTTATGACTATCTACTTTCTTTACTAAAGAGGGTTTCCTGTAAGGGCGATCATAAAAGCCCATTCTAAAAAAGGTAAGCAAATTATAGAATACCATAGCATCCAGCCCCTTCTCAATAACCACCTTATTTTCAGGATGCTCTTTTATTTCATTTTGAATATAATTTGCAAAAAGGGCGTTGTTCGACATCAGCAGGCTTTGTCCCGAACCTAATACAAGGCTTTGCTTGTCCGGCCAGAAAGTACTATTGGCCCAGTCGCTCATGACAATACCTTTATACCCATACTCATCTCTGAGAATATCCTTTGAAAGAGGTTTGTTAGCAGCACCAGGATATCCATTGACAAAATTGTTTCCATTCATGACAGCCAGTGCGCCTCCTCTACGAATAGCTGCTAAAAAAGGACGAAGGTATATTTCCCGCAAAGCCCGTTCCCCGATATTTACATTAATAATATGCCTGGCAAATTCCTGCTCATTGCCAATAAAATGTTTAAGGGTTGCAAGGGTACCCATACTTTGAAGGCCTTTTACGTATTGCACTGCCATTACGGAAGTTAAAAACGGGTCTTCACCCATATATTCAAAACTCCTTCCTCCTTCGGCATTACGATACATATTCACTCCGGGACCTAATAACACGCTTACTCCCCAGGCCTTGCACTCTTCCCCTATGCTCCTTGCATACTGGAATGCAAGTTCTGAATTCCAAGTGGCTGCAAGTGCCAACTCACATGGAAAAGAGGTCGTTTTTTCGGGCAGTATGCAAGTTTGTTTAATGCCGTATTGACTGATCCGAATTCCCTGGGAGGCGTCCGAAAAGCGTATAGGACGCAACCCTAGTCGGGGCACGCCAGGAAAATACATATAATTCCAACCACCGGTCAACATCAGCTTTTCTTTAAAACTCAATCGGTCCAGTACGTCTTTCGCCCTTGTGGCAGCAGATGCAGTTGTGTCGATATAAACAGCATTTGGAGGAAGGTCATACCTCATGTAAATGGGCCTAAAGTCATGATCACATAATTGATACTTAATTTCCTGTTGGGCAAAAGATGCCAACGCTACTAAAACAAGTATCCCTGTTAGGATTATTTTTTTAATCATTATATATTACGTTTTTTTAATTCTCGAACAGCATAATCACAGGCGCGCGCGGTTAACGCCATAAAAGTGAGGGATGGGTTTTGACAGGCCGTGCTGGCCATACAGCTTCCGTCTGTTATAAACACATTCTTTACCGCATGCATTTGATTCCATCCATTTAATATGGATTGTTTGGGATCAACTCCCATTCTGGCTGTACCCATTTCATGGATGGCGCTACCGATCGTAGAATGCCTGTTATACGTCTTTACATTTTTCAACCCGGCGGCTTCCAGCATTTCAGCTGCATCGTTCATCATATCTTTCTCCATTTCTTTTTCATTTTCTTTAAACCCCGCATCAAATACAACCGTAGGCAATCCCCATTTATCTGTTTTATTACCGTCCAGCCACATTTTATTGTCATAATAAGGCAAACATTCGCCGAAGCCCATCAAACCCATGGTCCAAACACCAGGCTCAGAAAGGTTATCTTTAAATCCCTCTCCTACTCCTACCTCAGCAATACCACGGTGCCAGTTCGCCCGTGATGCCCGGCCCTGATAACCAAAACCCCGTAAGTATGGTCTCCCCTCTCCTTTTAACAAATTCCTGAAACGAGGCACATATACTCCAGTCGGTCTTCTTCCGAAATAATACTTATCATCAAACCCGTCAGCTCTACCTCGCGCACCTGCACGGAAATGATGATCCATGAGATAATGCCCTAATACACCACTATCATTACCTAATCCATTAGGAAAACGATCTGAAACAGAATTTAAAAGAATAGCCGTTGTCGCAATCGTTGATGCGTTTACAAAAATGAGGGTAGAATAATATTCCGATACCTGCATGGTATTAGCATCAATAATTCGCACACCGACAGCACGCTTTTTCTCTTTATCGTACAAGACCTCACTGACTATAGAATCAGGCTTCACCGTCAGATTTCCAGTAGCCATTGCAGGTGGCAAAGTGGTTGATTGTGTACTAAAATAGGCACCAAAAGGACAACCTCTACTGCATAATTTCCTATACTGACAGGGCCCCCTGCCATGATGCCTTACTGTAACATTGGCTGTTCTGCCAATGGTCATTATCCGTCCCTTGAAGTTGGACTCAATCCCCCTTTTTACATCCTTTTCCACACAATTCATCTCCATAGGAGGTAGAAAATGACTATCGGGCAGCGCTGCATAATGTTCCCTTTGCCCGCTTATGCCCGCAAATTTTTCCACATAGCTATACCAGGGTTCAAGATCTTTGTAGCGTATGGGCCAGTCGGTGCCGTGACCATCTCGCGCATTTGCCCCGAAATCAAGGTCGCTCCAGCGATAGCTCTGCCTTCCCCACATAATAGATTTTCCGCCTACAATATCAGGACGAAACCAGTCAAACTTTTGTTTTTCTTCATAAGGTGCGTCAGCATCTTTAAACCAATAGCTGGCGTTATGTTCGCTATATGGATAGTCGCGGCTTACATACGGATGATTCTTTCTCTGCTGAACAGTTATACGTCCTCGATGCTTAAATTCCCAAGGGGGCATCATTGCGGTTTTGTAACCTGTTATATGCTCCAGCTGATGACCGCGCTCAAGCATTAATACAGTCAGCCCTTTTTCAGTCAGTTCTTTTGCCGCCCAGCCCCCACTCAGGCCTGAACCGATAACGATGGCATCATAAGTATTCTGGGATTTTGATCTATTATTTATATTCATAGTTATTGATTAATCCGTTAAACCAAGATTCGTCTCTATTTAAACCGTAAATAATTTTACCACAGTTCCCCCGGACATGGCTAATGCATCTTAAGAGGAGAGCAATAACGACAGAACGGTCTTACTCCGATTCAAAATAAATTTTATTGTTCCTTGTAACTGCTTTCTTCGCTCTCTTTGTATCCAATTCTGATCGCCTTTGCCCTGATTTGGCCATTTTCAGCTACAGAGACAGGATGCGTATACAAACGCCAATAACCGGGTGGATCAACATCTAAGCGATAAGCAATAGACGCACCTGGTGTGGAACAAGTAATTTCCAACAACCGTATATTTTCTTGTCGTGCTATCTCTTTTATTTCAGGAGCACGTGTTACTGGTTGTCTTAAACCGCGCCACATGCGTTTGATTAAATCTGATTCCTGCATGAATCCCTTGTCCTTTGTTGCTCTTTCCCAGTCATTTAATGCCGAGCGCATTCTTTTTAACACAGCGGAATAGGCCGGGTCATTTGCAAGGTTATGTAACTCATAAGGATCCTTCCGTATATCATACAATTCTTCCACCGCCTTGGGTAAGAACCATTTCTTCAAAGATGCATTCAGGCTATTTTCTGCTTTCAATCGTAATATCTCCTGCATCATTGGCATGTGTAGGCGATAAGCATTATCATGATAATAGGGAATATCCGGAACATAATTACGGACATACTGATACTGTTTATTCCTCACAGCCCGGATCAGGTCATATTGCTCGTCCATCCGGTCACGGGCAGTATAAATATATTCTCTAGGTCGTTCAGCTTTTTGGGAACCCAAAAACGCTTCTCCTTCAAGGTGCTCTGGAATAAGAACCCCTACCAGAGAAAGCATTGTCGGGGCAATATCCACTAAACTGTGCAATTCTTCATCTTTTGTGCCTGCTCCTCTTCTATCGGGAAAACGCACAATAAAAGGAATATGTGTACCGCGATCATACGCTTCTCTTTTATACCAAGCTAACGGACCACCATGGTCGCTGCAAAAAATAACGATAGTGCTGTCTAACAAATGATCTTCTCTCAGCTCATCAATAAGCTCCCCGACTCTTTTATCCATCAGCATAATATTGTCATACATCCGTGCAATCTGCTTCCTAATAACGGGATTATCTTGGGGATAATACGGAGGAACCGGTACTTCAGCAGGATCAACCCTTAAGGGTTGATCCTGTCTTTTCCATAACTGAGATTCATGAGTTACCCCAATATTAAATACCGAATAAAAAGGCTGTCCCGGTTTACGGTGGCGCCAGGTAGCATTTTTTCCATTTTCATCCCACGCGGTAACCGGTGTTTTAAACTGGTAGTCGGTTTTCGCATTATTCGTACAATAATAACCTGCAGCACGAAGATATTCCGTAAAGCATTTTACTTCATCCGGAGGCACGGCTTCGTAATTCGGCAAATAAGGAATATCCTGATGTACGGTACCTGTCCGCATATCCATAGCTCCGATAGATGTCGGGTACATGCCGGTAATAATAGCAGAGCGACTCGGCCCACAAACCCCATAAGTAGAAAACATACGCGTAAAACGAATACCTTCTTTAGCCAGCCAGCTTAAATTAGGGGTTTTTACCGTGGAATCACCAAAAGAGGGAAGAAACAAACTGAGGTCCTCACATGTTACCCAAAGAATATTTGGACTTTTTTGTGCAGAAGACCACCTGGGAAGCACAGACAAAAGAAAAATAAAAAATAAGACCAGTCCGGTATAAACGCCTTTTCTACTCCAGTCAACCTTATATGTCATTTGATTAAAATTATTTTTAAAAATGAGTATTGCGGCATATTGAAAGAAAAACTATTACTGGAAGTTTTCTTTAGACGTAATGTCGTTAATTTAAGCGGGCCTTCAGAGTCGTCCTTTGCACTAAAGCCAATCGCCTTATATTCTTTACAATGGAAATCTTTTACTTGTAAGTTAATCGTAGAAAAAGGATTTACTTTGTTTTTATTGATCATATAGACCCATAACGTATCACTATCCATGCTTTTCACACTTAATACCTGAACAGCACTATCCGAAGACCTGCTCTTTATCCTTTCTTGCCCCATAATATCTCCATAAGTTTCAAACATATTATATATTTTATTCGGGCGATAATCATTTTGCGCATTTAG
>CAYXRN010000049.1:0-22403 GCA_964467635.1 uncultured Chitinophagaceae bacterium
GTTGTTGATTTGGATACAGTCGCAAACAAAGGAGCGCCTTCCATTGGTCTGTGAAGATTTAACTTAATCCCTTCTTTGAATTTAGGAATTGCTAGTGTATTGGTATCGTAAGCTACTTTGGTCAGATGGGTTCTTCGTTTGTTCAATTGGCGAAGCAAGTCCAGAAACTATCCGTCAATACATCTTAACTCAAGGCTAATGGTCGCTTACATCCCACCGAGCCTATCGGCATCAGTGGGTTTTACGCTCCACTTTTATAAAAACACGTTTCGTCATGAAAATAAGGCCATTCATCATGCTAATACGTCATTACGTCAAATAAACTTACTAAGGCGAATAAATTATTTAACTTTACGCTCTATTTTGATCTAAAATATTTAGTTGGCTGTTGGATAGCTATTGGAAAACGATGCCCTATAAATAGTGTTACTTGTATCAGAAATGTGTATAATTTGGTTATTCCTTTTTAAAACCAATTTCAATTAGTCCTTAAGCGAGGAGCTTAGTGAAAAGTTGATATAAAAAGTCTTGACAAACAGCATCGTTCAATCAGTACGACAGCGAATTAAATGTTATAACATACTATTTAATAAAATTATTTTTCGACAAAGTATAATTTGAGCTATCTTCGTTGTTATTAACCTAAATCATATTATAAAATTTTAGCCTATTTATGAATATACGAATTATTTTATGTATTTTATGTATAGTTGTATTTCCTTTTTCTTGTAGAGATGAAAATGGGGACCTGTTATTACCTTCTGAAAAGGAATTGGTATCGATTTCTTTTTCTAGAGATTTGAATCAAGCTGCACACCTCGAACAAAGTATCACAGCCTTTGTGGGTATCAATGAAATTATTGTATTTATACCCGAAACAGTAGATAAAAAGCATTTAATTGCCTCGTTTGAATTCAAGGGAGAGGGGGTGTTTGTCAACGCTATAGAGCAGCATTCGGGAATAACATCTAATGACTTTACTCAATCCATTACATATGTTGTTCGGGCTAGGGTTGGGAGTAGAAAAAAGTATCATGTTAAAGTATTAACTTCTTCAGATGATGATACGGGTTACGGGGTTCCTCATGTTTATATTTTTACAGACGGGAAAGCTCCCATTAAGTCAAAAGATAACTATGTAGAAGGTCACATGGAGATAGATGGGAATGCTATTTTTGGTAATTATCAGGGTAGGATAAAAATCAGGGGACGGGGAAACACTTCCTGGAGTTTTCCTAAGAAGCCATATAAAATAAAACTAGAAGATAAGGCTCCTTTGTTTGGATTATATGCCCATAAAGAATGGATCCTTTTGGCCAACTGGCGGATAGGGAATTTATTGGGGAACGCAATACCCTATAAAATGGCACGACTGCTGGGGATGCCTTTTGCCAATCACATGATTCCGGTAGTTGTTACGCTTAACGGGACATTCATGGGATTTTATGATTTTACAGAACAAAAAGAAGTTGGAATAGGGCGGATTGATATTGGGAAAGACGGTGTGCTCCTCGAACTTGATTATGAGATGGATGAAGATTGGCAGTTTCGTACAACGGCACAATTATTTGGTCTGCCCGTGATGATACAAAATCCCGAAGTACAAGATAGCAGCGAGTTTAAACAAATAAAAAATGATTTTATAGACTTATTGATGTTGATAGATAGTCCCACTTTCCCTAATAACAATTATCTGGATTATTTTGACGACGAGGCTTTTGTGAACTACATGCTTGTTTACATCTTTACCGATAATGAAGAGATCAATCATCTGAAAAGCACTTATATTAATAAAGAATCCGATGGTAAATACAGAATGGGGATTATTTGGGATTTTGATTCAGGTTATGGCTTTGTCGGACATAGAACGCATTTTAAAATAAATACGGCGACTACCCCTCTATTCTGGCCGGAAAAGGAAGGTGCCTGGGGCACCTTCTTTTTTGAGCGACTCATGGAAGACCCTCACTTAATTACCCTTCTTAAAAATAAATGGAAGTGGTTTAAATCCAATAAATATGAAGAGCTTAGAGATCATGTCATTCAATATGCCGGCAAGACCAAGAAAGTATTTAAGCAGGAACATATTATTTGGGGAAAGCGCGGATCTTCAGGAGATTGGAATAAAGATCTGCAGGAAGTACTTAATTGGATGGATGCAAGGGTGAAATATATGGATAGTTATCTTTCTGGATTATAATACATCGAACAATTTCAGAGCTTGCTGGGTGGGCAATTATGAATACAGGGCTGCGCCAACTTCGCCGCCGACAAATATTCCGACCGAAGGAGGATTGTATGCCAAGCGGGATTTTGGACGGCTTCTAATGTTTATCCACGGCGTCTGGAGAACAAAGCATATTCAGGTCAAATTCTTCCGTCCAAAATTCCTCACCCGTATGTTTCCCGTACGCCGTATAGTAGGCTGTCTCGTTTGCTCTCAATACAAGTCGGTAACAGCCCAAAGGACTTCCGGACATGGTAAATGTTTCCTGCTCCCTTTCGGCAAGTTCTACATATATCCACTCGTTGCCGGAAAGCATTTCTTCAATATAGAATTGGTCACCGCCTGTCCTGTAAAATTCTACTGCCATATCATAGAAATTCATTGAAGAGAAGTGATAGTCCCTTGTAAAGGTTTCACTAACTCCATCTTTAGCTCCGGTTCCTCCCGCCACTCTTTGGAGAGGTGGATAATTGCAAACTCGCAATTATCCTGTCCCATATCTTATTGTTTTGTACCATTATTAATTTTTAAAATACCCACAATAGCAGATTTAGGGTAGCCTTCCATCTTTCCCATTCAAGGAGGCAACCTTCAGCTTTATTATACCGTTATTGTGCCTGACTGTGGCTACAAAAATTTCCAATTTTTATACGTTCTTATGAAGTTCAAACTTTTAAAAAAGCAGGTCTTCTTTTGAGGAGCTGCTATATTTAGTTCTTATATCGTAAAAATACAAAATGGAATACTACCAATTGTGGCGACGGGTGACAGAAAATGGCACTGGCATAACTGGATTATGTTTATGCTTACCGTCGTAGCTGAAACGACACAATTGACCACTCAAAAGATAAGAAATATGTTGTCATTAAAAGATGAATACAAGCAACTCATGAAAGATGCATTAGGAGCATCATTTAATTACGATTTGCTCCAGCTTATGTTTACACAGCCATGACTTAAAATTGAATTATTAGAAAAAAATGGTGTGGCACACCGGCAAACGGCATCAGGCTGGTTAAAAAATTAACGAATACTGGTATTGCAAAACCTCAAAAGATCGGAAGAACCACTTATTATATCAATTTTAAATTGATGAAGATACTTGCGGATGATTAGTGTATCACAACCAAAATGATTTTAACCACTCAAACCGATTGAAGACTTTAGTGCCAGGAGCAGAAGAATAGAACAAAGGAGTTTAAAACACCAACATTAATCTTTAGTCATTTTGTGAGTTTTAAAAAAACATAGGTATATTTATTTTCATACCAGGGCCTACTAAGATAAAGAGAATCAGTTGTTAACCTAAGTATACTATATTTTTCAGTAGGACAGTTATTAGAAGATAGTTGTATGTGCGTTGAATCACTTAAGCTATAATGCTGATATTGACAGCCTTTAGATTTGCCGGAGACACTCAGTTTTCCACCTGCACTAAACTCATAAGTAAATTGTTCATTCGGGGAATAAGCAACCCATGATTTTGAAGGATTGGATGACATAAAATAAGTACTGTAATAACCAACTGCTTTCCATTTTCCTAATAGATCTGGAATGCTATCATTGCTACTATGTGATAAAGAAGAGGTTTCAGAACAGCCTGGGGAAGATATCATCAAAGCCGATATAATTATAAATAGTGATAACGGTCTCATAATTAATCAATTTAAACTACTATTTAGACAATAAGAATGAATAAAACGTTGCATAAAACTCTATTCAGAGAGCCGGTTATCGTATGCCCGTGAATTAGTATCAACAAGAAAAATTTAGGTGGAAGGTTTCCGGGCTATGAAAATGGAATACACGGTTAAGTTGGAAAAGCTGGAAGCGAAATTATCGGATGACATAGAGGTTGAGGATAGTATTGAAACACTTTTGAATAAAGGCATTAAATCCCTGCTAAGCCTTGACAGACGCTACATAGAAGCGGACATTGAAGATAAACGCAAAATTATTGGTTCGATGTACCCTGAAAAATTGAGATTTGACGGGCAGCGACTTAGAACCAACAGAGTAAACGAAGTTGCCATGCGTATCTGTAAGATTGACAGGTTATTACAAAGAAAAAGAGGCCGGACAAATGGAGATAATTCCGATTTGTCCAGCCAAGTCGGGACGACTGGATTCGAACCAGCGACCCCAAGCACCCCATGCTTGTACGCTACCGAGCTGCGCTACGTCCCGAGTCAAAGAGAAATCAGTAAAAATTTTGAGTCTCAACCTCAGCCTCCTCCTACCAATAACATTTATCATTGGTATATAACTACCTGATAAATATAATGTTAGTCAAAAATTCAAAGAGCTCAAGTTGCTAGAGGGCTATTAAAGCTGACAATTTGCTAAATAAGCCACAAACTCTAAAGGAAGGCAAAGGTAGCCCAACTCTCCCAAAATTTGAAATATTATTTCTCAGATATTCCTATGTATTTTCGCAATCCACTTAAAATAGCACGGTAATTGTGTATGTTCTGAAATTTTTATAAAAAACTGTCGTTTAATAGAATATGAAAAGATCAAGTCTGTTTTTTATCCTTCTTCTCCTTGGACTTCCGTTCTCGGGCATAGCCCAATTCGCGGACAGTGGCCCCCTTGAAATCGGAATATTTGGCGGTGTCAGTACTTATAATGGAGACCTGCAGGAAAAAAACTTTACTTATAAACAATCGCATCCTTCATTTGGCCTCTTTATAGCCAAAGAAATCCACAAAGGTTTCGGATTGGAATTTGGGGTCAATTACGGTAAAATATCCGGAGCAGACAGCCTATCCTCCGACTCCTCTCGTGCTATTCGCAATCTGGACTTTCAATCCAATATTTTAGATGTACATTTATTGATTACCTATAACTTTTTTCATAATCGAGATACACGCATTAAGCCTTACGCCTTCGTAGGCCTGGCTGTTTACCACTTCGATCCATATACCTACTATACCCACGATTCCGTAACTGACCGGGTTTATCTTCAGCCATTACATACTGAAGGACAAGGACTAAGCAGTTATCCGGACCGTGAGCCATACAGCCTTACCCAATTCGCTATTCCATTCGGAGTGGGCGTAAAATACGCCCTATCGCCCCGCATAAACATTGGAGCCGTGATCTCCATGCGTAAACTTTTTACTGATTACCTGGACGATCTGAGTCAAACCTATGCGGATTTCAGTGCTATGCATAGTGCCCAGCCCTTCGCGGCTGAAATTGCCTTCCGAAGAGATGAATTACCTGGGCACGGAAACGATCCCTATCCTGATGCAGGTACCATGAGAGCCAGCCCTGAGTACAATGACTTTTACTTTTTTACGGGGCTTAGACTGTCTATTAAACTCTGGGGACATTCCGCGGCAGAGCAGCGCGCGCTAAGGCAGGTAGCCTGTCCTCCTTCTTATTAAATTTCCAACAGTTAGAATTTTTTTTTGAAAAAATTCATAAAAATCTCCTTTTTCTTTGAAATTAAATTGTTCTGTCTTACTTTAGCGCCGTAAAAATAGATTTTATGACCGCCAACAGGCAATATACAGCATTATCGACCGGTTCAGTTCCCTTTTGGTGGAACTCCATTATTACTATCGGGACGGGTATCTGCATGTTGTCATGGAGGTAAGGGCAGTTTAGAAAAAACGATTGAAAGCGCCTTCCCCAGACAGAGGAAGGCGCTTCTTTTTTGGCCTTCCCTGACAACAAAAGGCTTAAAAAAACACAAGATGAAAGTTTTAAAATTTGGAGGAACATCCGTACAAGACACCCAAAGTATCGAATCGCTGGTACAAATTATTTCAAAGGAAATCAAAAACGCAAAACCTGTTGTAGTCGTCACTTCAGCCATGGGCGGAATTACCAATCAACTATTGGCATTGGCAACAGCCGCTGAACAGGGCAAAGACGTAACTGGCCAATTGAAAGAGATTGAGAACAGACACCTGGAGGTAGTGCGTACGCTTATTCCTGCAAAGAAGCAGAATCCGGTAGCCATGCAAATAAAGCTCTGTCTCAATGAACTGGAAGAGTTGTTATACGGCGTACGTGCAGTCAAGGAGCTTTCCCCAAAAACAAAAGATGCCATTCTCTCCTATGGGGAATTATGCGCAACCTTTATGGTTTCGGGCATTTTATCCCAACAATACCCTGACGCTATATTTGCAGATACGCGATCTCTCTTTATCACTGACAGTCAGTTTGGCAGGGCCCGTATAAAACTGCCGGACACCGAACAAAATATCTGCCGGTTTTTCAAGTCAAAAAAATCCTCTTTATACTGTGTTACCGGTTTTATTGCTTCCAACGAAGCAGGTCAAACCACTACATTGGGCAGAGGAGGAAGTGACTTTACAGCCGCTATTATCGGCTCAGCGCTCAACGCCGACGAAATCCAGATATGGACCGATGTTGACGGTTTTATGACGGCCGATCCGAGAATGGTAAAGCGGGCGTTCAGCTTATCTGAAATAACCTACACAGAAGCCAAAGAACTCTCTTATTTCGGCGCCAAAGTTATTTATCCGCCCACCATGATCCCCGCATTTGCAAAGAAAATACCCATCAGCATCCGAAACACCTTTAATCCCGGATTTCCGGGAACGATCATTCACGACAAAGCAAAAAAGAGCGACAACCCTGTTCGTGGTATTTCTTCTATCAATGAAGTAAGCCTGGTTAATATACAAGGCAGTGGATTAGTGGGCAACTCAGGCTTTAGTGGCAGGTTATTCGCCCTACTGTCCCGTAAAGGCATAAATGTTATCCTCATTACACAGGCCTCCTCAGAGCACAGCATCACATTTGCCATTGCGCCTACGGACACCCAAAAAGCAAAAAAAGCCCTGGAAATCGAGTTCGAAATGGAACTCCAGGCTCATAAAGTAGATCCTCCGGAAATTGTAGAAGGGCATTCCATTGTAGCCATCGTCGGCGAAAACATGAAACACACGACCGGTATAAGTGGTGATCTTTTTCACGCTCTAGGCCGAAACGGGATCAATGTAGCGGCTATCGCACAGGGGTCTTCGGAATACAACATTTCCGTTGTTGTAAACAAAAAGGACCTGGCTAAAACATTGAATGTAGTACACGAAGCATTTTTCCTTTCCTCGGTAAAAACACTCAATGTTTTTTATGTGGGGGTGGGCAATATAGGCAAAACCCTGCTGCAGCAAATAAATGCCCACGAAAGTTACCTTTATGATCAAAATGCGTTGCGTATCCAGATGATCGCCTTGACCAACAGCAGAAGGATGATTTTCAAGCCAGAGGGCTTTGAGATAGCCGATTGGGAAAGCCTTTTTGAAGAAGGCGGCCAGCCGGCGGATCTTGATCTTTTTATTGAAAGGATGAAAGCACTGAACCTACCTAATAGCGTTTTTATTGATAATTCGGCAAGCGAGCACGTCGTATCTTATTATGAAAGTATTTTTGCCGCCAACATTTCTATCGTTACTTGCAACAAGATAGGTAACTCCGGATCCTTTGATCAATACAAAAGATTCAAGAATGCCGTCAAGAAACGAGGTGTGGATTTCTTTTATGAAACGAATGTAGGAGCCGGGCTTCCTATTATCAAAACACTAAAAGACCTTTTGGTAAGCGGTGACCGTATCTTGAAAATAGAAGCTATATTATCAGGAACAATTTCTTATATTTTTAATGAATTCAAAGGCGACCGGCATTTTTATTCCATTGTGAAAGAAGCCCAGGAAAAGGGATTTACCGAACCCGATCCCAGAGACGACCTAAGCGGCTTGGATTTTATGCGGAAAATGTTAATACTTGCCCGAGATTCGGGGCATGCCATTGAAATGAAAGATATTGACATGCAAGCCATACTTCCGGAGGCCTGCATGACAGCACCCGATGTAGCATCCTTCTATCTCGAACTGGAGAAAGCGGACGCCCACTTTGAAAAGCTTAAAAAAGACGCAGAAACAAAAGGAAAAGTATTACGGTTTATCGGAATCATGGAAGCCGGAAAAGTGAGTATAAAGCTGGAAGCTGTAGACAGCTCACATCCTTTTTATTCATTATCCGGTAGCGATAATATTATCGCTTTCACTACCAATAGGTACAGGTCTGATTGTCCATTAGTTGTCAAAGGACCCGGAGCCGGAGCTGAGGTAACCGCAGCTGGGGTATTTGCAGATCTCGTCAAAGTAGGCGCCCAATAACTTGTAACAAACCATACACAACGAAACAATTAGTTTAATGAACTTGCAACAAAATAAAACGATCCGAGTATTCGCTCCTGCCACTGTAGCTAATGTCGTTTGCGGTTTTGATGTACTCGGTTTTGCCGTCCATGCGCCGGGTGATGAAGTAGAAATGACTTTACAGGCCAAGCCGGGGATCACTATAAAAGAAATAACCGGGGACCAGGGTCTGCTGCCTAAGGATCCGATGAAGAATACAGTGAGCGCGGCGGTATATGACTACCTGGAAAAAACAGGAAATAGCGAGTGGGGCGTTACCATCAGCCTACATAAAAAAATGCCCATAGGCAGCGGGCTGGGGTCGAGCGCGGCAAGCACGGTCGCGGGGTTGTTTGCCATTAACCAGTTATTGGGTACGCCACTTACCCCCGCGGAATTGCTACCTTTTGCATTAGCCGGAGAAAAACTGGCTTGCGGACAGGGGCATGCGGATAACGTAGCTCCTTCCCTGCTGGGCGGCTTTGTATTGATTCGCAGCTACCATCCTTTGGACGTTATCTCTTTGCCTGTTCCTAAGGATTTAGTTTGTACTTTAATTCATCCACATATTGAAATACAAACAAGAGACGCAAGAAAGATCATCCGGCAACAGGTCCCGTTGAAAGACGCAGTGGTCCAATGGGGAAATATCGCGGGTCTGGTCAGCGGGCTGTATCGTGAAGACTACGATCTGATCAGCCGTTCGATGGAGGATGTATTGATTGAGCCATCCAGGGCAATCCTTATCCCTGAGTTTTATACATTAAAAGAAAAAGCCCTGCAAGCAGGGGCGCTCGGTTTTGGTATTTCAGGTTCCGGTCCTTCGGTATTTGCACTGAGCAAAGGAGAAGAAAAAGCGGCTCAAATCCAGGAAGTATTGCAAAAGCGTCTGCAGGCGGTGGACATCGAATCGGAATCTTACCGCTCTTATGTCAATATGGAAGGACCAAAGATCATTTCTTAATTATAAAAACAAGCCAGCGTGAAATTTTATAGCACTAAGAACCCCGCCCTTTTAGTTGATTTGAAACAAGCAATTTTTCAAAGTCTGCCTGCCGATAAGGGGCTATATATGCCTGTTGCGTTACCTGTACTTCCGGCAGACTTTTACAAAGAGATCCATAAGAAAACTTTTGAAGAAATTGCTTTTGAGGTGGCAACCGCTCTATTGGGGAACAGCATTGAACCTAATGCCCTTCAGCAAATCATTGATGAAGCAATCAGTTTTCCAGCCCCAGTACGGAAAATTGAGGACCACACCTTCGTACTAGAGCTCTTCCACGGCCCATCCATGGCCTTCAAGGATTTTGGTGCCAGGTTCATGAGCCGGGTCATGCGGTATTATCTGGAAAAAGAGGAAAAAGAAATCAATATCTTGGTAGCTACTTCCGGCGATACCGGTGGAGCTGTAGCGCTCGGGTTCTACGATGTTCCCGGCATTCGTGTAACCATTTTATATCCGAAAGGAAAGGTGAGTCCCTTACAGGAAAAACAATTGACTACCCTGGGGAAAAACATTACAGCATTGGAAGTTGATGGAACATTTGACGATTGTCAACACCTGGTCAAGACCGCTTTTCTCGATAAGGAGATAGCCCAAAAACAAAACCTATCTTCGGCTAATTCAATCAATATTGCCAGGCTTATTCCGCAAACGTTTTATTACTTCAACGCCTATTCGCAAATCAGAGAAAAAGGAATAAGTGCACCTGTCATTTTTTCTGTACCCAGTGGCAATTTTGGCAACCTGACGGCTGGCCTTTTTGCGACCAAAATGGGGTTACCCGTTTACCATTTCGTAGCGGCTACCAATGTGAATGACGAGGTGCCTCAATATCTAAAAACAGGTATTTTTGAACCTCGTCCTTCCATCCATACCTTATCCAATGCCATGGACGTAGGAAATCCAAGTAACTTTGAACGGATGCTGACTTTATTTGATCAGGATGTCAGCCAGATGAAACAAGCGATCACCGGTTATAGTTTTACGGATCAGCAAACCAGAGATATCATTAGGGATGTAGCGGACCGGACGGGTTATGTGCTTTGTCCACATAGCGCTATCGCCTATGCCGGACTGAAACAGTATCTAAAAACAACCATGGAAAATCTCACCGGCATCTTTTTATCTTCGGCGCACCCCTGCAAGTTTCCCAACGTATATTCTAAAGCGCTATGGGAAAAGATTGATATTCCGTCACAGGCTACAGCGCTGGAGGGCAAGGAAAAGCAGGTAGTGATCATGAGTAATCGTTACGCCGACTTTAAAGCATGGCTGATGCATTAGTCTTCCTTGTCCATCATTAAAAACGCTTTTACAAATCCATCCAATTCGCCGTCCATGACCGGTTGAACATTGCCTACCTCAAAATTAGTGCGGTGGTCTTTGATCATTTTATAGGGATGAAAAACATAGGAACGGACTTGAGATCCCCATTCTATCTTCCTTTTTTCTGAATTGGTGGCGTTCTTTAGCTCCTCCTGCTTGCGAAGTTCTTCCTCATAAAGTCTTGACTTCAGCATCGCCAGCGCCTTTTCCCTATTTTCGCCCTGCGTGCGGGACTGCTGGCATTCTACAATTATACCCGAAGGGACGTGTTTCAGCCGTACGGCCGTCTCCACTTTATTGACGTTCTGGCCGCCTTTACCACCGGATCGATAAAAATCCCATTCCAGGTCAGCAGGATTAATGTGAATTTCAATAGAATTATCTACCAGTGGGTACACAAACACCGATGCGAAGGAAGTATGCCGCCTGGAATTGGCATCAAAAGGCGAAATACGCACCAAGCGATGAACCCCGTTTTCCGACTTCAAAAGCCCATAGGCAAAATCGCCTTCGAATTCTAAAGTCGCTGATTTGATGCCCGCGGTGTCTCCTTGTTGCAAATCCACTTCGCTGATCTTCCAGCCTTGTTTTTCGCCGTACATGCGGTACATGCGCAACAAAATCTCCGCCCAATCCTGGCTTTCGGTCCCTCCAGCACCGGCATTGATAGTGAGCATGGCGGTCAGTTCATCTTCCGGTTGGTTGAGTGTCGACTTAAATTCCAGCTCCTCCAACAGATCTATCGCCTGCTGGTAGGCTTGTCCGACCTCTTTGTCAGTGGCTTCACCTTCCTTTTGGAATTCAAAGAGCACGCCTGCGTCCTCTACGGCTGTTTGTACTTTCGTGTACAACTGAGTCCAGAAAGTGTTTCCTTTTATTTCCTTCATGACAGACGTAGCACGCTCCTGATCCTCCCAAAAACCGGGCGCCAGCGTAAGCTGTTTGTCATTTTCTATTTTGGCTAATCGGTCAGGGATGTCAAAGATACCCCCTCAGTCCCTGAAGGCGGGACTTCATATCTTTAAATTGCTCTTGCGTCATGGATGCAAATGTATGAGAAAGTATAACTTGATCAATGCAAAACTACCATTTTTCCACCTGCTCGTTTACAAAAGAAGCTTTTTCGGCTTGCTCTTCCACGGTGGTGGTTGCGTCAGCAGGAGCTGCAGTCGTCGCGTCATCGGCATCCGCAGGTGATTTTGACTCCGGTGTTTCCGCTTCGGAAGCGGCAGGAGCTACGGCAGGATTCGGCGTGGTAACGGCCTCCTGGCTCTGCTCTTCATGACTGAACTGGTCAAAATCAAAATCAGGCAGCAATTCTGTCTTTACATAGGCGACTGCCTCGCCCAAGGCATCAATAAACTTGTTGAAATCCTCCTTGTACAAGAATATCTTATGACGCTCATAGCCATTATCATCAAAGCGTCTTTTACTCTCTGTAATGGTCAGAAAATAATCATTGGCCCTTGTGGTTCTGACGTCAAAAAAATACGTCCTTCGTTTCCCTGCTTTCAGTCTTTTGGAATAAACGCCGTTCTTGTTGGTTCCTTGCTGATAATGATTTTCGTACGACACAGTTGTCTGTTTTTTTTTAATGTAAATGTTCCTTACAAGTATTTTTAAGGAAACAAATATACTATAGTTTTCCAAAAATAGAAATTTTTGAAAAAAAAATTTGAAAAGTAACAAAATTCTGGGGAGTCACGGGACAGACTCTTTTCCCGTTTGCTGTTGTTTTTGGTACAGCTCCGCATATAACCCATTGAGTGCCAAGAGCTCCTGATGAGTACCCTTTTCCGCTATTCTGCCGTCATCCAAAACGATGATCTGGTCAAATTTGAAAGTAGCAAAGATGCGGTGCGTAATAATCAATGCGGTTTTATCCCGAAGGAAATCGTATAGACTGCCAATAATTTGTTGCTCGGTATTGGCATCTACGGCGGAAAGGCAGTCGTCGAAAATAAGCAGGTTGGGATTTTTGATAAGCGCCCGGGCAATAGACACCCGTTGACGTTGCCCTCCCGACAGGGAAACGCCCCGCTCTCCTACCCGCGTCTGAAAACCTTTAGGAAAGGACAAAATATCCTTTTCAATAGCCGCGTGCCGCGCGGCGGCATGAATAAGGTCTTCCGTAGCCGCAGGGGCCCCAAAACGTAAATTATTCTCAATGGTATCGGAAAACAAAAAAACCTCCTGGGGAACCACGCTGACTTGCGAACGCAGGCTTTCCAGATCGTATTTCGCTACCGGCACCCCGTCTATCGTTACGCTGCCTGTTTGTGGATCATACATCCGGATCAGCAATTGCGCCAAGGTGGACTTTCCGGAGCCCGTTCTTCCGATAATGGCCACCTTCTCCCCCGCCTTTATTTCCAGATTAAAATCTTTCAGGGCTTTTATTCCGGTATGCGGATAGGTAAAATGCACATTATCAAAGCGAATGTGGCCTGTAATTTCCTTTTCGACCGCATCGGGAGGAGAAACAATGCTGGGGCTTACTTCCAAAAACTGATTGATTCTTTTTTGGGAGGCCGAAGCCCGTTGTATCATTGACATGACCATCCCGATTGAAGCCACCGGCCACATTAACAAATTGACGTATACCACGAAGGCGGCGATATTGCCCACCGTCACTTCCCCGTGAATAGCTGCTATACCCCCTACCATCACCGTAATGAGCGTACTCAGCCCGATCATCAGTTGCATGGAGGGACGATAGAACGCTTCGGTCTTTGCCAAATTGACAGAACTGTCCATATAATCCTGGCTAGCCTTTTGAAAATACTTCAAGTTAGCGTCTTCCTGCACATAAGATTTGATTACCCGGATACCAGAAAAGGCTTCCTGCGAAAGCGTGGTTAATTCCGACAAGTCTTCCTGTATGCGTTCGCTTTTCCTGTGAATAATCTGGTTGACGTAATAAATAATCACCGCCAATAAGGGCAAGGGAATCAATGTAAACAGGGTAAGCTTTACATTTACCTGAAACATGAAATAAACCGTAACGGTGATCAATACAATCAAGTTCACCGAGTACATGAGCGAAGGACCTACATAATAACGCACCCGGGAAACATCCGTAGAGATCCGGTTCATCAGGTCTCCGGTATTGTGCATCTTGAAAAAGTTGAGGTCCAGACGCTGATAATGGGTATAGATTTCATCTTTCAGGTCATACTCGATAAAACGGGACATCACGTTGATCATCTCTCGCATCAAAAACATGAAAAACCCTTTTAGCAAAGCCAACGCCAGCAAAACGGCTCCGCCATAGGCTACAATATGAATTAACGTATCGTTATTGATCCAGTCAAAGGTCCAGTGTAAAAACCAATTTTGATCCGGGATTACGCGATCATCCGCGACAAGATTTGCATTATTTTTTACAAAATCCAATACGTAACCCACCACCTGAGCGGGAATGACCGCCATCAGGTTAGAAATCACAATAAAAATGATTCCAAACACGACCCGCCATTTGTACTTGACAAAATATTTATTGAGCGCCTTGAGGTGTTTAAACATGTAGCGCAAAGGTACGAAGGATTGTTCAGGCGAAATCACTTTTAGGAACTGTATCCATGCAATTATGGTTACCTTTGCAGAGACTGGATGATAGAAAATGACAGATTCACAACCGTTTAAATTATCGCAGAAGGTTATTCCGGAATCCATCCGCTCCCAGGTTATAAAGGGGCTGAGACATTATCCGGAATTAAAGACTGTTCCTATTGAATTTAAATTCAAAAAACGGATTAAAAAATCAACGATGCAAGCTCAGCCCAAGTGGAGCAGCTTTTTTAAAAAAAAAGGAAAGCGGGAGTATATTATCCTCATCAGTAAAAAGTTTCCTATCGAAAATAACCTTTTTACCATTTCAGACCTGGCGGATAAGGTGTTCATTGGCTGGATTGGTCATGAACTCGGACATGTAATGGACTACAAAAGCCGTTCTTCGCTGGGTATGTTGATTTTTGCTTTTAAATATCTTTTTTCAAAAGCTTATCTGCGTGAGGTAGAGCGCACAGCCGATACCATTGCCATCCACCACGGGATGTGTGACTACATTTTGGCCACCAAAAATTTTATTTTACAAAATACGGATATTTCCCCTGTATATAAAGCCCGAATTAAACGGCTTTATCTTTCCCCGGAAGAAATTATGGATATGGTCAACAGCCTGGATGAAGCAACCATTGAGCAGGAAGTGGATAAAGAATTGAAAGAAAAATGATTCAGGAAAGTTTTTCGGTTACAAATTTCTCAAATTCCTTAAACTTTTCTTCCGCCATAACTTTTTCCATTTTAACCTGACCGCCTTTTTTTTTCCGCGCAGCACTCCAGTCGTAAAAAATGGACGAGGGTATGGCATGCACTCGAACACCTTTCAACGCCTTTGACCGCGCAACCCGGTAATTCTTATTCGCCTCCTTCAACCGTTCATCCAATTGTTGGGCAAGGGTTTCCTCGGAAACAGCCATATTATCGTTATAGCCTAAATACCACTTGTGGTAAAATTCGCCGTTTATTTTAACGGCCGAAAGGGTAAATTCCGGTAAATGGATATCAAATTTCTCCTCCAAATAATGAATGGCCTCATTCATTTTATTGACGGAGAGCTGAGAGCCGACGACATTCATGAAAAATTTCGTCCGGCCTGTTATTTTAATCTCAGCCCGCGGCACATCGGTAAAAACAATGGTATCCCCGATTAAATAGCGCCAGGTACCGGAAACGGTACTTATTAGTAAAATATAATCGCTGCCCGGCTCCACCTCAGCTAAAGTCCGGACAGGGGCATCTTGTACAAGAGTGCCGTCGGCTTTAATATAATCGGCTTCAAAAGGAACAAATTCAAAGTAGATCCCATTATCGGTGACCAGCTGCATGGAAGTGGTTTCGGGCCTTTTCTGAAAAGCCAGGAACCCTTCTGAAGCCAGGTAGGTATCAATAAGGGTAATCGGTCTGCCCATTAAAGCATTTAAGCTTTTTTCATAAGGCTTGAAAGCGACCCCACCAGAGGTATACACACTCAGATTGGGCCAGATCTCATGGATATTTTTGACTTGATGATAGGAAATAACTTCTTGAAGCATCAGCTCCACCCAGGAAGGAATACCACTAAGGGCACCGATATCCCAATCCCTGGCATTCATCGCAATATGCTTCACCCGCTCATTCCAATCGTCAATTTGTGCAATTTCTTCCCCGGGCTTGTAATAGCCACGGAACCAAAACGGAATATTGCTGGCACTGATACCGCTGATTTCCCCTTCTTTTAACTCATCTTTCCGCTCTTGCAGATTCGTCGAGCTGCCGAGCATCATAATCTCCTTTTCAAAAAACTCAACCGGCAGATCAAAGTTAGCCAGGGCCGAAATCTGCTTCAACCCGGACTGGCGAATGGCATTAATCATATCACTGGTTACCGGGATCCGCTTAGGGGTTTTACCTGTTGTACCTGAGCTCAGGGCATAGTAAGCGGGCCTTCCCGGCCAGCTAATATCCGGTAGGCCCTTGTGAATTTGCTTCCACCAGGCCGCTGACATTTCCTCATAGTTAAAATAAGGAATATTTTCCTGAAAGGCTTTTTCTCTATTTTTGCTTTCCAGGATACTTTCCATACCGTAGTATTTCCCAAAAGCGGTGTTTCTGGCCGTCTTTAGTAAATTAACCAATACTTTACGCTGGTTAGCTACATGGTCTTCTTTAGCGCCGATATTTTGAGAAACGTCAATTACGCCTTTGATAAGTGAACCGATAATAGTCATGATTGCAAATATTGTTGATCTCGATTAACCCTGATTTTTGGCAGATATCGGTGCATTCCACGAGAGATCATACGAACCGGCTCAAAGGCGTTCCAGTACGGCGGTAATCTCCGCCTGTACTTCCGCTTCATTGATCTTTTGCTTTAGAAATTTTTCTCCGGTAATATGTTCATATAGCTCGATGTAACGTTCGCTTACCTTTTGCACAAAAGCATCGCTCATTTCAGGCAGCTGTTGGCCCTCCTTCCCCTGGAAACCGTGTTCCATCAGCCATTCTCTTACAAATTCCTTGCTCAACTGGCGTTGAGGAAGGCATTTTTTCTGATTTTCTTCATAGGTATCAGCATAGAAATAACGAGAAGAATCCGGCGTATGGACTTCATCTATCAAATAAATGGTATCCCCGATTTTTCCAAATTCATACTTGGTATCTACCAAAATCAGGTTTTGTTGGGCTGCCATTTCCTTTCCTCGCTGAAAAAGAGCCAAAGCATATTTTTCCAATTGTTTATAGTCCGCCGCACCTACCAGCCCACGCTGTATAATTTCTTGACCGGAGATATCCTCATCGTGTCCTTCCTTTGCCTTGGTCGAAGGGGTAATAATGGGAGTATCAAAAAAGTCATTTTGTTTCATTCCTTCCGGCAGTGAAACGCCGCAGAGCACTCTTTTACCACTTTTATAGGTGCGCCATGCGTGCCCTGTCAGGTTTCCGCGAACAACCATTTCCACCGGGAACGGTTCACATTTTAATCCTATAGTTACATGAGGAAGCGGAACAGCCTGCACCCAGTTGGGGACAATGTCTTTTGTTTTCTCCAGCATGCGTTCTGCGATCTGGTTGAGCACCTGGCCTTTGTAGGGAATTGGCCGAGGCAATACCACGTCAAATGCGGAAATTCGATCGCTCACCATCATGACCAGCAGTCGATCGCCTATGGTATATACGTCCCGGACTTTGCCCTTATAATAAGCCGTCTGACGGGGAAAAACAAATTTCGTTTGTGTCATTTTAGTATTTCAGTTTTACCGGGCATTGAACGGGATCCAGAAACGTTCCCACCCGTTGCCCTGATTTTTATTGTTTTAAACCTTTCCAATTATTCGCTCTTTTTCAGCGCTCGTTCAATGTCCTTAATAATGTCCTCACTATTTTCCAAACCTACGGAAATTCGTATTAATCCCGGCGTAATTCCTGTTTGCAGCCTTTCCGCTTCGGTCAGCTTCGCGTGGGTGGTAGAGGCCGGATGACTGGCTATGGAGCGGGAATCTCCCAGGTTGGCCGTAAGCGACAGCATTTTCAGGTGATCCAGAAACCGGTTGCCCCGTTCGGCCCCGCCTTTCACTTCAAAGCAAACTACCCCCCCTCCGGCGGACATTTGCTTGCGGGCGAGCTCATACTGTGGATGAGAAGGCAAAAAAGGATACTTTACAAATTCCACATGGGGATTACCCGTAAGCCTTTGAGCCAGCCGGCTGGCATTCTCGGAATGTTTTTCCATCCGGATAAACAAGGTTTCAAGTCCCTTGCTCAGCACCCAAGCATTGAAGGGCGACAGTGCAGGCCCGGTATTGCGGCAAAATTGATACACCTCTTCAATCATCACTTTTTTACCGCAAACCACACCGCCGAGAACGCGACCCTGTCCGTCAATCCATTTAGTGGCCGCGTGTAGTATGAGGTCCGCCCCAAACAGCGCCGGCTGCTGAAAAACCGGGCTGGCAAACGTGTTGTCTACCACGAAAATCAGTTCGTGCGCTTTGGCAAATTGGTGAAGGTAGGCAAGATCCACAAGGTCGAGGCCGGGATTGGAAGGTGTCTCCACAAAAATGAGGCGTGTTTCCGGCTCAATTAATTGTTCGATTTCGTCGGGATGGCGCAAGTCGAAATAAGAATGGCGGATGCCCCACCTGGGTAAAAAGCGGGTCAACATGGAATGCGTAGAGCCAAAAATGGAACGGCCGCAGAGCATGTGATCGCCCGACCGCAACAAACTCATAAAGGTGGCAAAGGTCGCGCTCATGCCCGATGAAGTAGCGAACGCTGCTTCAGTGCCTTCCAGCGCCTTCATTTTATTTTCCAACTCGGTGACCGAAGGGTTAATAAAACGGCTGTAAATATTCGCGCGCTTCTCCCCGGCAAAGACCGACCGCATGTCTTCGGCATCACTATAGCAAAAACTTGAGGTTAAAAATAAGGGGGATGCATGCTCTCTTTCCGGCGTTTGCGGAACCTGAATGCGTATGGCCTGCGATTCCCTGTGAAGCTGTTCTGAATCCATAAAGGTAAATTTATGTGGCAAAGGTAAGACTGAAAGCCAACAGTTTGAACAAGGGAAGCCATTGTTTTAAACAACTTGCTATTGCACCACAGCCTCCCAGCTTAATTCCGTGCCTGCTTTCCGCAGTGTTTCCGCCACCGAACAATATTTTTCCATAGAAAGATTGACGGCCTTTTCGGCTTTCTGCGGGTCTACTGCTCCCTTGAATGTAAAGATCACATGCACCTTGGCCCAAAGCAAAGGCGGCTTTCCTTGTGCTCTTTCCGCATCCAGCTCAATGCTCAGGTCTGCTACCTCCTGTTTTTGTTTGTTAAGAATCATGACCACATCTATAGCCGCACATCCTCCCATCCCCATGATAAGCATACTCATCGGACGTACCCCTTTATTCTTTCCGCCGTTTTCAACAGAAGAATCCATAAAGACTTCATGTCCTAATTCGTCTTCGGCGCGCATGTTAAAGGCATCATCTACGCGTTGCAATTTTATTTTCATCATTAACAGGGTTTAAAAATTTGAAATAAAGATAAACAAAACCTTATTTTTGCCCACAATTGGAAAAAAACGCAAGATACAATAAGTTGCCCTTTCAAACCTACACATATCAGGATCCCTTTACCTTGGAATCGGGAGAAATACTCCCGGAGGTGACCATTGGTTATCATACTTACGGCCGGTTAAACGAAAAGAAAAACAACGTCGTCTGGATTTGCCATGCCCTTACCGCCAACTCCAATGTAACCGACTGGTGGAGCGGCTTGGCCGGCACCGGAAAGGCCTGGGACCCGGAGAAACACTTTATTGTCTGCGCCAACATCCTGGGTTCCTGCTATGGCAGTTCCGGGCCACTTACCACTAATCCCGCCACCGAAAGTCCGTATTATGGCACCTTTCCCAGGATGACGATCCGGGATCTGGTGCAGGCGCATATTCTGCTTCGGAAGCACCTGGGAATATCTAAAATCGGTTTACTGGCAGGAGGCTCCATGGGCGGCTACCAGGTACTGGAATGGGCGATTATGGAACCCGGGGTGATCGGACGGCTCTTTTTATTAGCCACCGGTGCCGCCGAAAGCGCCTGGGGAATTGCCATACACACGTCCCAGCGGCTGGCTATTGAAGCGGACTGTACCTGGCAGGACGCCAGCCCGGAAGCCGGCGCCAAAGGCATGAAGGCGGCACGAGCGATCGGTATGCTTACTTATCGCAATTACCAGACCTTTGTAGACAAGCAATCCGACCCTGACATCAATAAAACCGATCACTTCAAATCTTCTTCTTACATCAGCTACCAGGGCGATAAACTGGTCAAAAGGTTTAATGCACAAAGCTACTGGTTACTGACTAAGGTAATGGATAGCCATAATATTGCCAGAGGCAGAGCAAAATCGGTAGCGGAGGTTTTACACCGGATGCATAACAAGACATTGATCATAGGCGTTACCAGCGATATTCTGTGTCCGGTAGAGGAGCAACGCTTTCTCGCCAGGAACATGCCGGCCGCGGCTTATTATGAGATTGATTCACTTTACGGCCATGATGGTTTTCTGATTGAATTTGAGCGGATAGGCAAAATTCTGCAGGACTGGTTAAATTCCTAGCGCTCCTTTTGATAAATATTGGGCAGCTGCCAGTTGTATCTCACGGCTCCGGCCCGGATCAACACCACAACTATTATGCAGCTGATTTCTGCTACGCCCCGGGACAGAAAGAATGAAGCTAAAAAATAAAGGCTTGCGCCTATGATGCAGGCAGAGGCGTAAATTTCCTTCCGAAAGATTACCGGTATGTTATTGAGTAGTATATCACGGATCACCCCACCAAAACAAGCCGTTACCGTTCCCAACACGATGCATATTCCCGGGTGGAGCCCAAATAACAGCCCCTTTTGCACCCCTACGATCGTAAAAAAACCGAGTCCTATGGAATCGAACAACAAAAGCGTCTTTTTGAAACTCTTTATCCGCCGGTTAAAAGGAATGGCAGTGGCCACCGTTAAGAGGATAATGGCCGTATAGCCGATACTGCGTATCCAGGTGACCGGAAAGTCCCCGATAAGCACATCTCGTAAGGTACCTCCTCCTATTGCAGTAACAAAGGCGATGATAAGGACACCGAAAAGATCCAGCTTTTCATTCATGGCAGCCAGTACGCCGGAAACAGCAAAGGCGACTGTGCCTAAAACATCCAATATCTGAAGTATATCTACGTCCATCACTATTCAAAACTACAAAATATTAATGCTCCCGCACAGGGCGGGTCACTTACTGGATTGAAGCATAACCCATAGGCCACAAAGTAGCCTCCACTAAAGCCCGGCAAACGGATCTGAATGGCCGATCGAAAAAGAGCCGGATCATACGTACGATCCGGCTCTTTTTTTATTTATCTAAAGCTGCACTTATTTCACCTCTTCATAAGGCACATCGGTAACATCGTCACCGCCTTCCTTGTCGGAATCCTTATTTTGCTCACCCTGAGCTTCCGCGTCAGCGCCGGCTTGTGCACCGGCCTGCTGCTGTTGCTCCTGCGTCGCCTTATAGAGATCTTCGGAAGCCGCAGTCCATTTTTGGTTGAGGTCATTCATGGCTGCATCTACTGCTTCCACATCTCCACTTTTATGGGCCTCTCTCAGTTTAGTCAGGGCACCTTCGATTTCGGTTTTCTTATCGGCAGGTAACTTATCCCCATAATCCTTGAGCTGCTTTTCCGTCTGGAAGATCAGTCCGTCTGCCTGGTTCATTTTTTCAATTTTCTCTCTTTCCTTTTTATCCGATTCTTCATTGGCTTTGGCATCGGCTTTCATTTTTTCAATTTCTTCTTTCGTCAGCCCGCTGCCCGCCTCAATGCGAATATTCTGTGATTTACCCGTGCCTTTATCCTTGGCGGCAACATGGATGATTCCATTGGCGTCGATATCAAAGGTTACTTCTACCTGTGGCATGCCACGTGGTGCAGGTGGGATACCGTCCAAAATAAACCGGCCTAAAGAACGGTTGTCTTTTGCCATTTGCCTTTCACCCTGCAACACATTGATCTCTACACTGGGCTGGTTGTCAGCTGCCGTAGAGAAGGTTTCGGATTTTTTGGTCGGAATGGTAGAGTTGGCTTCGATCAGCTTGGTAAATACGCCTCCCAGCGTCTCAATTCCGAGGCTCAGCGGCGTAACATCCAGCAACAATACATCCTTCACGTCGCCGGTAAGTACACCACCCTGAATGGCGGCACCGATGGCCACTACTTCATCGGGGTTCACCCCTTTATGTGGTTTACGGCCAAAGAATTTCTCTACATTTTCCTGTACTTTGGGGATACGGGTAGAACCGCCTACGAGGATCACTTCATTAATATCCGACGTCTCATATCCGGCGTCTTTGAGCGCTTTGCGGCAAGGAGCCAAAGTGCGTTCCACCAGCTCATCGGAAAGTTGCTCAAATTTCGCACGCGTCAGTTTCTTTACCAGGTGTTTCGGCACTCCGTCTACAGCGGTAATGTAGGGCAAGTTAATCTCTGTCTCCTGAGAAGAGGACAACTCAATCTTCGCTTTTTCCGCCGCGTCCTTTAACCGTTGCCAGGCCATAGGATCTTTATGTACGTCTATTCCTTCATCTTTTT
>CAYXRN010000050.1:0-22151 GCA_964467635.1 uncultured Chitinophagaceae bacterium
AGCAGCGCCGCTACTCCCAGCTCCACCACCGGCACCGCCCATGCCAGGAAACCGGCAAACGGCTTTAACATGGGATGGGTATGCAATTGCGCTACAAATACCTGGTATCCCAGTAGTTTGCTTGAAGCTGCATAGCTACACAGGAAAATTAAGAGTGCACCAATTGCTTTTATGGCCCATGGATGCTTCATGATAGGTTTCTGATTCATTTTGCGGTTTTTGTTGCGATAAAGTTCTGATACCTGTTTGAGATTACCCTTTGATTTTCAAATTATTTTTCTTTGATTTTCAAAGTTTTTTTCTTTGATTTTTTATCAAACGTTTGCATTGCATACCTGATAATAGCCACAGGCATCTTAGTATGGTTTTTATATATCAATACGGAATAATGTGTAGATCGTTTTATAAAAGAAACTTAGAAACGAATTAGGGGCCCCCTCAAAAAATCGGGGTAAATGAGCCTTAAATATCTCCTCCAAGGACAAGAAACCA
Source organism: uncultured Chitinophagaceae bacterium (assembly GCA_964467635.1). Lineage (GTDB taxonomy): Bacteria > Bacteroidota > Bacteroidia > Chitinophagales > Chitinophagaceae > FW021-bin31. The sequence goes on from CAYXRN010000050.1 coordinate 493, forward strand.
TTCACCATTGTGCATAACCCTGCGTTATATTAGTATATATGTTATGCAAATATACAATGAGTGTGTCCTGTGCAGGGAAATGGATTGAAACCGGGAGGTATTGCTGATTTCAGAGGAGAAAGTCCATAATCAGTTTCGGATACTCCTTGTTTTTGTAGTGATGCATCAGATTTTGTACAACCGGGGTCCTAAACTGTCAATTCCGATATATCCGGATGGTCGGCAAAGATCCGCCAAAGCAATGCCAACGGTAATGAAATTCTTTTTTGGGGATGGAACTCAATTATGACTATGGGTTATCCAGAGCCAGTCCATTGCAACAATGCCGGATAAATATGGCGCGCCAGCGGTGATGGCAAAAGAAGTTACGATGCAGCTAACCGAATTAAGAAATCCGACTTTACCTAATATACGGGCAGCCGGAATCTGAAGACCCGTATAACTTCGGCGTTATATCAATATATTTCACAACCGTACTTCTATTAAATTCAATATAACGTTTTACATCAAGGAGTCAGAAACCTTCTTTCTAACCTTCTTCGAAGGCCAGGATCACCATGGAAATTACCGCCAATATCATTCCGATCAGAATAATAGTATTGGGGAAAACCTGGTAAAGAATAAGGGAAATAATAATGGTTATAACCGGAGCGGCGGCATTGGTTAGCGGACTTACGATAATTGCCTTTCCATAACGGAAAGCGTAAACCAACATAAGCGCGCCAATAGCATTTAGTATCTGTATTATAAATGCCGCATAAGGCCCCTTTAATCCCCAATTTATAGGCGTAGAGAAATCAGTCATGTATAAGGCTACCGGTACCAATAGCAAGCCGCTGATCATCATATAAAAGAAGATACTTTCTGCACTCATTCGTTCATTAGCGAACCGCATGAGATATGCTTGTAGTCCCCAGGCAAAAAACACCAATAAAGCATAGATAAGCCATAGGTATTGTGAAACATTGCTGGTTTTGCTTTGATAAGACAAAAAAGGTATTGCAATGACCGCAAGACATATCCCTATCCATCCTTTAAGGGAAGCTTTCTCTTTTAGAAATAGGACCGCCAATAAAATGGTAATCACGGGGGAGAGGGAAATAATCGGGAAGATGAGATACGCCGGCCCGTTGGCAATAGCTCCCGTGAATAAAATGAGTTGTCCGCCGGCTCCGGTCAGCCCGATGAGCAGGCCGTAAAAGATCGATCTGCCGCTTTTGTCTAACTGCCAGCCGATACGCTTCATGGCTATCAAAGCCGGGATGATCATCGTGACTGCCCAAACGACGTAAATCAGTGTCACAGGGAAACCGGCATTTTCCGGAAAGTCAATCAGGGCTCCCCAAATGCCCCAAAACACGGTAGTTATAAATGCATAAAGCAACCAGTTGCTTTTTTTCTTTTGATGTGTAGAAGTCATAGGCTTTTTTGCGTGTTTTTCAGATGAGGTTATGGCGTTCAATTTTTGAGGGACAGTAAGTGTCCTGTTTATGACTCAGGGACTACTTTGAGCATCAGGAAGTCTGTAAAGTTTACTTGTAATTCAGGATCACTCCCCTGAATGCTTCCTAAGGATTTATGGTGAAAATAATCCACTACGGTATAGTGCTTTGAAGGGTCAAGCCCTCTTAGTTGTATTTTGCCCTGATAACTTTTATTGTAAAAAGCATAGTACATGATTCCATTCTTTTCAATACAATGAGCCTCAGGATAGTCGTAACCAATATCGTATAGTTTGCCTAAGTATTTGCCTTTGCTCAGTTCCATTTTATTGTATAAACCTATCCACTTTTTGTACAAAGCCTCTTTTTGTGGCGTCAGCAATAATTTAGCGTTTGAAGAAGTCCCGTGCTCATTCGTAGAGGTATTTGTTTCGGGCCATACGAACTTGGTACCCGGAACGCCTCCTACGCCTATTTGTGAAGCAAAATCACCATTGATGAGCTCCACATGATCTCCGAAGTATGCTGTTTGAGGCATTAAGGCATGATATACTAAGGCTTTCGTTCTCACCTGCCAGCTGCTTTCAGGATCGCTGGCTACAAATTGATTGGTATATGGCATGATATAGAAGTTCATGCAGTCGCCACAGGGGCAGAATTCCACTACAGCATTGGGATCTATACTTCTCGCGGTTTCAAAAATGGTCTTAAAGTATTGAGGAAGGTCCTCGTAGGCTTGTGCCGGATATTGGAGGTTGTGGCCGGGCGCATAATCAGGAGCGCAGGCATTCATGTGCTGGCCATCCAGTTTAAGCGCATCAAATCCCCAGTCCTGCATAAACAGTTTTACCGTATTTTTTGCGGCCCGGATGACAACACTGTCTGTCGGTGCCATATAGTAGGCATCCCACCAACTGATGTGTTCCGGTTTCCCGTTCTTTTGAATCAGCAACGCATCGGGATGTTCCTTCAGAAATTTACTTCCTGAATCTGCTGCAAGCGGCGCCCACCAGAGTACCGCTTTCATGCCGGCTGCATGGATGCTATCCACCAACGCCTTCATGCCTGCATCGCCTTCGGGAAACTTTTCTCGGTTGGTATGCCAGTCGCCTTCTGCCTGTTGGTAGCCGTCGTCAATGCCTACCCAGTGTATACCGAGCTCACGTACCTTAGGAAGTGTGGCCAGGATTTCTTTTACGGTGAAGTTTCGTCCATATCCCCAGGCACACCAGATGGGTTCAAAGGCAGCAGGCTCGGGGTGTGCTGGTGCTATGCCTTTGGTCTTCATATAGGCTGCAAATGCTTGCAGGGTTGTAAAACAATCTCCTTGATGTACGCTTACAAAGGTCTCAAAAGTCTGTAAGGTGTCTCCAGGGGTAAGCGACCGCAACTTAGGGAAATGATAGGAGACTCCGAGCGTGGCGGTTTGGTCCTGTTCACCGTAATTTACCGGCAGGGAAACCAGCTTGGCCACCGTCTCCGTCTGGCCAACCGCCAGTCCGACATCCTTTCGCCAAAGATCTACCACGGGTATGCCACCCCCATAGTCTGATGCGTTCATCCCCATGAAATTTTCCTCATGGAATCCCGGGTTGACTTTCTGTATCCAGTCCCGCCTGTCCGGATGTGAACTCCCCTGGAAGCTCCAGAACTTGGTGGTGTCCGTAGACGGGAGGACGTTATAATGGCTGTTGATCCAACCCGATACGCTTATGGGCTGCGTTCCTGTATTTACATAGCGTACATCGAGAAAAGCGATATCAGGAAACTGGTCGTAGGTTTTGATCCGGAGTATTTTTTGCAGGTGGTGACTGGTATCTATACCGGTATACAGCCAGGCTTTCCCCTTTCCGGCATGATCGTCAATGGATTGCTCTTTGCTCTTTTTTAGGTGGAAGGCGCCGGTCTGAAAATCAGGGGTGATCAGCATTTCCGATGTGCTGAAGTCCTTCATTAAAGGAGCCGCGTTATTAAATTCGGCTGTGATCCGGGTCTGCATTTTTGAATTAACCTCAATACGAAGCGCGTCATGCTGGATAACCGGTGTGGTCGTGCAGGCCGACATACTGCAGAGGATGATGGCGTAAACTGACAGGGCGGATACGGGGTTGTTTTTCATGGTCTATCGGTATTAGTTAATATTTTTTTCGCATTTTGATAATAGATCTTTCGAAGGACTTCTTTAGGAAGGTGAAGCCCGTATAAGGGCCAGTGGTAACCGAAAAGCGCTCTTTTATAGAAATGCTCATCGGCTGTTTCCAATATTCTAAAGGTGGTCCGGTACATCTCCGGGTCGGTACCCATATCCGTCCCATACAGCAGCCTGTCCTGGTATTTGCGGATGAAGGCGGCGGCATACCGGGGGATAGGAGCGATTTCTCCATATCGGGCGGCTATATCGGCGTACAGATTGGGATAACGATCCAGCAAAGCGCCCAGCTTGGCCAGGTCACTGCAGTAGTTAAGCAGGTGACAGGCGATAAAAATGGTATGCGGGTTTTCCCGTACCGCTGTTTCCAGGGAAGCGACCAGTTGTTCATGATTCAGCTTCCCCGGAACATTCATGTTTACATGCCATTCGGCGGCATTCATGAGCCCGTCATTGGTAGAATCCGGTGGCAGGTACATCCAGGCGTCCTCCCCTAAATGAATACTGACGGGCATGTGCAGTTCAGCGCATTTGGCCAGCAGAGGCTTCATCTGCGGATCGCCAATATGCAATCCTTTACCGGGAACAGGTTTGGAATAGAGCTCGCCTTCACCTTTGTCTCCCAGTTCTCCCACGCCTCTTGCCCCGGCCCGGTAGCACCGCTCCAGTTCCTTTACGGCATGGGCTTCCCAGCCCGGCTTGCCATAACCTGTATAGTCAAATCCACACCATAACTCGAACCGGTCGGGATAGCGGCTATATTTTTTCACCAAACTATCAAAGGCCTTTCCGGTCCGGTAGGTCAGGATAATGGTCTTCTGTATACCCACAGCATCCATCGTCTTTACCCAACGGTCCACGCCGCCTGCACCTTCCACATAATCGTGGGAGTGCATGTCTATAACCGGGAAGGCAGCCGTTTCCGGGATCGTTACAGGCGTGTGGTAGATGGATCGCGGTTTGTAATTCTTCAGCAGAATATCCGGCGTTTTGCCATGCTGGGCCAAGGACGACAAAGGCAGTACATACATGGCCAGCAAGAGCATTCCCCATTCTTTTGCGATTTTCATGATGTCTTTTTTATGTTTAATTTTCTGATAATGAGCACGCTTGCCCCCCTCACCGGCGGCAGCGCATCTTTTCCTCAGATCAATCGCTCTATGATCAGCAGGTACCTGCGATATGGCAGCAGCTGCTCCCCAGGGCATCGTCATTATAGTCGGCAGGGAGGCTGGGGCTTTCTTCCGATCCCCCATAAATAAGGGGCATGTTTTCTTCCTCTCCTGCTAAAACGCCAACTCTTTCATTCCTTTGCTCGTTGTTAAGTTACGACAACGCATCCCTAATTTTCGAAGGGATAGATATTGACTCCTTTTACCACACGAGAAATAGCACCGGTTAAAGATGGATTATCGGGCCGCAATCCTAACTTCATGCTTTTGAAGAAGCCTAACAGCTGAGCCGGTATGATGTGGCTCAACGGTTGGAAGGCTTCCGTAAGCCGGCTATCGGTCCCAAAAACAGGAATGCGTTCTGCCAGTTTTTTAGAACGGAGGACAGCGTTTCCAACTCCTATTTGCAAGGGGGGCTCCGAGTCCCTGTTCATGGAATGAATGAGATCTATCTCGTATTGATGCGCGTATTTATTGTTGCTAAAGAAATAGACCATAAGCGAGTCCTTGTTGACCACAACCCGGGGACCATGTCTGAACCCCAAAAAGGTATCTGACTTGCAAACGATGTTTCCGTTGGTCAGTTCCTGTACTTTCAGCGCTGCTTCCATGGCCGTGCCATGAAGGGGGCCGGCTCCCAGAAAAATCGCCCGCTTAAAGCTTCTTTCGGCTATTGTTTTTAGTGCTTCTATATCGTTATGCAGCATATTTTCCGCCAGCTGCATGCTCAGGTCTATCTGCGTTTTAATACGTGACGAGAAATCGGGGTTCTTCTTATAGATTAGCAATAACCCGACGAGGAGCATAGCGGAATAACTTCCCGTCATGGCCAGGCCTTTGTCGTTGCTCTCCTCCGGCAGCAGGAATACCAGCGCGGGGTTTCCTGAATGATAATGCGCCAGGGCACCGGATTTATCGCAGGTGATGATCAGGTGGTAGCATTTTTTATTGTATTTGTCTGCCAGTTGTAGTGACGCGACGCTTTCCGGACTGTTTCCGCTTCGGGCAAACGAAATAATTAAAGCGGAGCGAGAGGCGTTAAAATAGTAATCGGGAAAGGAGACCATATCGGTGGTCGGGACCACGCTACAGGGTAGTTTTGATTGCTTAAATATAATACGCGATAAACAATGACCGATAAAGGAACTGCTGCCTGCGCCGGTGAGCAATACTTCGTCCACGTCCTTTAGGGCTGTCTGTATAAAAGGGATGATTTGTAAGGCTTCGTTGGTAAATTTTTTTGCGGTAAGCGCCCATACTTCGGGTTGGTGGCTTATTTCCAAAGCGGTTTGGTATCCTTTGGCTGTTTTTAAGGCCTTTTCCGAATAATTAAATAACTCCATAGTCCGCATTATCTTACAAAGGTAATAAAAGATTTCTATTTTTATTAACTGTTTATTTTTTTGTTTTCATAGAGTAAATGTATTTTTTCGACTTTGTTTTTTGCTAAAAATTGATATATTCGCTTTTTTAAATATAGAATAATGGCTAAGAAAAGGGAGAAAATGACCGTATCCCGCAGAAGGGATATATTAGAGCAGGTAAAAAAAAGCGGGGAGGTATTGATTTCCGACCTAAGCAAACAATTCCAGGTCACGGAGGTGACGATCCGCAATGATCTGGAATACCTGGAGAAAAGGAACCTGGTTATGCGGGCCAGAGGTGGCGCCATTAATGTGGAGAATCATGTAGGGATCGACAAAAGCATCATGGATAAGAACAGGCTTCATTCTATTGAAAAAATGTCGATCGGAAAAAAATCCGCCAGCCTGATAAAAAATGGGGAGACGATTATCCTCGATAGCGGTACCACTACCGCTGAAATAGCAAAAAACCTGGAGGGTTTTGAGCATTTAACCGTCATTACCAATGCTTTGAATATTGTGAATATATTAATCAACCAGCCTAATGTACATCTCATCGTCCCCGGCGGGATAGTGCGGCCACATTCGATGAGCCTGGTGGGACCGCTGGCGGAAAAAAGCCTCAGAAATTTCTTTGTAGACAAGGCTTTTATTAGTACAGACGGTTTTGATACCAGGCAGGGAGTCTATACCCCTAATATAGAGGAAGCCTCCTTAAACGCAGTCATGATACAGATTAGTAAAGAAATAATTCTCGTGACCGACAGCAGTAAGTTTACCCGAAAGAGCCTGGTCTTTATCTGTGGCCTGAATAACATCACGACCGTGGTTACCGATAAAGGCATTTCAGCGGATGACAAGAAGCGTCTGGAAGACGCCAATATTCAGGTCCTGATCGCCTAAGCCGCAAAGCGTTTGCGTAGACATAGCTGCCTAACCTTTTCAAAGCTGCATGAGCACACTGCTCCATTTCGTGTCGGACCCGTTACGCAAAGGACCGAACAGTAGGGGTATCTCCTGGCTACCCGCACTGCCATGCCTTATCTCCACACCTCCCGGTGTTTTCGGAAGCCATTCAGTGCCGGGAAGCTTTTGTAGTCTCCTGTAAATGGCTGAAAATCATATTATTCCTTTCGTTTCATTGCTATAAATGATTAAAAAGGAAAAAAAAGATTAAAAAATTATTTTCCTTTTCTAAATATTGTTATAACTTTGTTATAGAATGTTCCTTTGTGTTTATTCCCTTTAATGAGGGAATGATCTCAATTCAACTTCTCGCTTCGATAGATGATGAAAATACGCACTGTCGCAAAGGTCCCGGCATAGAGCAGGCAAGTGAAAAGACAGCACAAGTATCGGTGTAGGCAATTACTCTTCTTAAATAAACAATTACGTTATGGAAGGCCATGTTTATAACACAGATTCTAATCCTTATTCAGCTGCCTTATGTCGAAAGGGCTTTTTTAACCGACCATTCGGTATGGCAGTAGCGTTGGTCCTGTGGCTGTTAATTTTGTCCGTGCAATTAAGCGCGGAAAGCCGTCCTGCAGTCCGATCTGCGCAGCGTGGAATGCGCTCGCCAATGAAAACGAGCAAAATCATGGCAGTGAATAGTACGGTAAGGCGGTTGGATGCCATGGCTGACTTAAAGCGGCAAACACTCGCGCCTATTAATATTACCGGAACCGTAACCGATAGCTTGGGAAACCCTTTGGCAGGAGTAACCGTCAAACTCAAAAACGGCGTTGCGGGCACCGTCACTGATGCCGCGGGGAATTACGCGATTACTGTTCCGAGTGATGGAATTCTCATTATGTCATACATCGGCTATGAAACAAAGGAAGTACCGGTTAATAATAGAACACAAATTAACGTCACCTTAAACCAACAGACGATTTCCGGTAAGGAAGTGGTCGTCGTGGGCTATCTGACACAGTCTAAAAGTGATCTGATCGGTTCTGTCAGTACGTTGGGAGCGGACGACCTGCAGCGCGACAACACGAATAATTTCGTCGACATGATCCAGGGTAAAGCTACCGGAACTTATATAAGCAGTAACGGGCAGCCGGGAGATGCGCCTACGATTTTGATAAGAGGGATGGGATCTATTTCCGGAGGCAGCAGCCCGTTGTATGTAGTAGATGGCGTAATCTCCAGCTACAACCAGGATAATTCCGATGAGCTACCCTCCCAGGGCGGATTTACCAATACATTCAATGCCGCCGCTTTAAATATAGATCCGGCGGATATCAAATCAATTAATGTACTGAAGGGGCCGGCCGCTACAGCCATTTATGGCGCCAGGGCCGCCAACGGCGTCATAGAAATCACAACCAAGAGTGGAAACCCGCAGGGGAAAACAACGGTCGATGTCAGTGTATCCTACGGGATAAACAAAGCGCTCAAGGGCAACCTTTATTATATGAATGGCACCCAATTTAAAGGGTATTATCATGATTTGGGCATTCCGCTGCCGGATTACGTGGATACTACGGCAAACACGGACTGGTTTAATCTGATCTATCCTACAGGGGTTATCCAGAAATACCATGTTGCCGTTTCGGGCGGTAACGATAAAAATCAATTCTATATATCAGGCAACATGTACAAGAACAAGGGTCCCAGGCTCGCTGATAAGTATAGGAACTATTCCTTCATGGCCAATTATAAGCACATCTTTAATGATAAGTTTACGCTGGATGTCCGTTCCACAGGTTATTATGTAAAAAGAGATCAATACCTGGATGTGTCCGGATCGGGCCTTTTAAACTTGATCGCCTATACGGGTGTTCCATGGGACAAGCCTTACAAGGAGGATGGTACGCCCGTTCAGGGGATTATAGGTAAAAATTGGTTGACACGTGACGCTCATAACCCCATATACTTGATTCGGAATTCATTTAATAAGAATACCCAATATCAGTTTTCGCTTCAGCCCAGGCTGACCTACAACATTACCGACTACCTGACTTTTACCTCTAACAATAACTTGAGTTTTAACGATATTCTGAATGAGTCTTATCTGAGCAAACACACGCTGGCGGGAGAGGGGACGAATGGTTCGCTGAGTAACAGCAATGCAAATATTACCCACCTAGAGACTTCTGATCTGTTGACCTTTAAAAAACCGATAGGCAATCATCATATCAATGCAGTCCTTGGGTTCGAGTATCAGCAAAAAAACGCCTGGCTTTTTGGCGCTACGGGGGCCGGAATTGATAATTTTGACGTCTTAAATGCTGCCGCAACACCTTATAATGTACAGGGTACAAAAAATGAGTTTGCTTTCGTCTCCCAGTTCTTACAGGTCAATTACAACTATAATAGAACCTATTATTTTACAGGGTCATTTAGGCGTGACGGTTCCTCCCGGTTCGGATCCGATAACCAGTACGGTAATTTTTACGCCTTAGGCGGGGCCTGGGTAATCAGTAACGAGCCCTTTTTTAATGTCAAGGCCATCAACCAGTTGAGGTTGCAAATAGATTACGGAACTACAGGCAATGCGGAAATCGGCAACTATGCAGCGCAGAGTTTACAAAGTTATGGACTCACTTATAACGGGGGCTCCGGATCCTTTCCGAGTACGCTGGGTAATCCGCGGCTGACCTGGGAGAAGCAGTATGGCCTGGATGTCGGATTGGAACTCGGGTTATTGAAATCTCGTTTGAATTTAACGCTTACCGGCTATCAGAAAAAGAGTGTCGATCTGCTGCAGGAGATACCGCTTCCGTACGAGAGCGGGTTTAGTTCTCAACTGCAGAATGTCGGTGTGGTTCGCAACCGTGGTTTGGAAGCGATGATTGCTGCAGTGGTGGTCCAAACGGATAATTTTCAATGGACGCTTAATATGAACGGCACATACAATAAGAATGAAGTATTGTCGCTCTATCAAGACAAATCAATCATTAATGACACAAAGATTATTCAGGTAGGCAGCCCGATTAATACTTGGTATATGCCGAAATGGGGTGGTGTCAATCCGGAAAACGGACTGCCGCAATGGGAACGAATCGTAGAAAACCCGAACGGGGGAAAGGAGGTCACTTTGACCAGTGACTACAATAAGGCTACCTACCAGACGGTGGGAGCTTCGATTCCAAAATGGTATGGCGGGATTAGTACGCATTTTAGTTACAAAGGGATTTCCCTAAACGCTTTGTTTACCTACATAGGCGGGTATAAGGTTTATGGATTGGCCAGCTTTAACGGGGGCGACCAGCAGGCTAACCAATTGGACATCTCCAAGTACCCGGATCGCAGCCGCTGGGAGACCCCGGGACAACAGGCCACCGAGCCAAAATTAAAACTTGGCGGTTACAATGCAGGAAGCTCTACCCACAATCTATTTACGGGAAACCATCTGCGATTGAAACAACTGCGTATCGCCTATCAGTTTCCAGACAATGTCTTGCAACGGCTGAAATTAAATGCGCTGAGTGTATATGTCGAAGGGGGTAACCTTTGGACCCATCTATCACGTGATTATATAGGGCCCGATCCCGAAGAGAACCTCGATGCTTCTGAAGGAGCCCGCACGAAATATCCGAATACCAAAACTTTAATGTTTGGGATCCAATTAAACTTTTAACGAATTATACATAGCCATGAAAAAGTTAGTTCAATTCTGTATTCTTGCTTTAATTGTTTTTGCAACGGCCTCGTGTAAAAAGAACCTGCAAGTGACTCCGCATAACGGTAAGACATTTGAAGACGCATTAAGCACGCTGGATGGCCTTCAAACGGCGACAACGGGGGTGTACGGTTTGATGCTTCCCATCGTCGACCCTTATTGGCGTCCATACTCGAATTTTATCTTGAGCATGGGTACCGCGCCAAGTGACGACGTTACGCAAGGAGTGACGACTTCCGATGCCATACAATATGATTATAACTATGAGCGGTCCAGTACCGATGGCATTTTAGCCCCATTTTGGGAACAATCATACAAGATCATTTACTCGGCCAACCAGAATATTGTTGGAGCCGACGAACTGATCAAAAAAAATGAAGGTTCTGCTGATGTGACCACGATCAAGCAGTTAAAGGGAGAAAATCTCTTTTTGCGCGCCAAGACCTATTTTGATCTTGTAAGGGTGTTTGGCCGTCCCTATAGTCAAGACCCTCAAAAAAACCTGGGGGTACCGCTGGTCACAACGCCGGATCCTAACGCCATGCCGGCCCGGACCACTGTGGATTCCATTTATACACAGCTCGTTAACGACCTCACGGAAGCCGCCGCCCTCATGACAGATCCGAAGAACAGCAGCTACGCCTCAAAAGAGGCTGCGCAAGCATTGCTCTCCCGCGTATATTTATATATGGGGAAAAACGAAGCGGTGATTAAGTACTGTGATTCGGTGATTCATTCCGGCAGGTACAGCCTTTTGTCAAGAGCGGATTATCCGAAATTATTTAGCATGGGCAATAACGACAACCCGGAAGATATTTTCGCCATCCATCAGGACAGAAATCAAGACAACGGAGAAAATTGTTATTCCTGCTTGTTTTATCAAAGCCCGTCCGGCGTAGGCTGGGGGCAGTGGTTCGCCTCCCAATCGCTTGTCGACCTGCTGAACGAGCATCCCAACGATATCAGGCGTGTGTTCATTGAACCGCAGTATGAGATAAATGCCTCGGGGGATACCGTGGGAATCCAAAAACTAAACGGGGTAAAAAAATACTACATCTCCAAGTTTACCGGCCAATACGGGGTTTCCACTATGGCCTCCAAGGTCTATATCCGCTATGCTGAAATGTACCTGAACAGAGCGGAAGCCTATGCAAAACTTGGCGAAAAATCCAAGGCAATTGCGGACGTCAATTTAATCCGGAAACGTGCGGGGATTGCGGATTCGGCTATGTACAATGCCGGCAACTTGACGCAGGAACAGGTGCTCGACGCGGTATTGAAGGAGCGTCGTTTGGAATTCTACCAGGAGGGGCAACGGGCGTTTGATATATACCGTAACAACCGGACGATGGTGCGGGATTATCCCTCTGTACAGCAGTCCGATGGACACCTGACCATACAACCGGACGACTATCGGATCATTTGGCCCATACCACAAAGCGCTATTTTCAGGAACCCCAATTTAGTGCAAAACCCGGGATATGTCCGCTAATCCCGGTCGTTAATAAAATCAATTAATCAGTTATCACAAAACCTTAAAACTTTGGTGACACTATGGACAGGGAAACATTCTTAAAATCGCTGGGAATTACCGGGGTAGCTGCGATGACACTTGGACTTAAGAAAGCAGTGGCCGATGACCGTGTTCCTTCTACACGAGACTTGAATTCCTTAAGTTGCGGACCACAAATTGGAAATCGTTTGTTTCAGGGGCCTTTCCCCTTTCAAGAGGTTCCGAACTGGCAGGTGGTGATGACCACTTCGCCGTCTGACCGTCCGCTTAAGAATGTGGGCATGGGGCTGGTCACCTATGTAATTGACGAAGCAGGCCCACCCAAAGTAGCGGGAGAGACACTGGCGCAGTCCATAGAAAAACTAGCGCGTATTCCTTTTGCGGAAAAAATGTACGTAAGGCTTAATTGGAAGGACTTGCAGAAGGAACCGGGAAAGTTGGCTCCTTCTGAGGCTTGGCGACTTACTTTTGAGATGGCGGCCAAATACAATAAAAGAATTGGTTTTCGGGTGATGTTTCAAAATCCGCATATTCCTGACCTGGCCTTGCCTGATTTCGTAGCAAAAGCGGTCCCCCGGGTTACCCTGGGAAGAACCGATAAGCTAGGGGGCACCGGCAACTTGAAAGTGCAATCTATCCCGAGGTATGCCAGCCCTGAATTTCAGAAGTACTTTAAGGAATTTGACGACCTGCTGTCGGCCGAATACAGGGATAATCCCTACATTGAATATATGGACACCTACATGTATGGTTTTTGGGGGGAAGGCCATACATGGCCCTTTGATAATGGGGATCCGCTGGGGGATCCTGTCGTTACCAATGAAACGTTTAAACGCATGTTCCGGCACCAATTGAATAATTGGCCGAAAACCCCTTTGACGACCAACACGCAACCAGATTATAATAACGTGGGTAATGATGCGCTGATCAGGGAAACGTTCAGGACCAACAACTGGCTTCGTTCTGACACCATCTTTATTGAACCGCAGCAAATTGATCAATTGAGCAACCGCTCACCCTGGATGGGAGCCACCCTGGAGGTAGGCATGTCGGATGGCAAGCCTGAGCATATTCATGCATACAACGGTCAGACGCATACGGACAATGAGATTCAACATGTATCGGATGTGGGGGCCAACTATTATTCCCTTTGGAACTGGCATGAAATTTCAGCAGACGGGATACTGCGCTACTATGATAAACACCCCCAAGCGATTGATGCCCTTGCGAAAAAAATAGGATACCGCATCAGGCCCTCCTGGATCTGGCATATTAAAAAAGACGGCCATGATGGATTGATCTTCGGCTTTGTGAACGATGGGATAGCAGGGGTACCCGGCGCGGTAAAATTGACACTGAAGACGGCAGGCGGCCAAAGCATTTACAGTGGCTATCTGGATCCTGGTTTCCCTACGCCATCCGGAGTAAGGCAGGCTAGAATGATGCTGCCGAAGGGTGTCGATTGGGAAGGACTGCGGCTGTATGCGGAAATCAATGTTAAAGATCAATTATTCCCTATCCAGTGGGCTTGCCGGGAAAAACTGAACGGAGATGGTAGCCTGACATTGAAACCAACGCCTGGTGTTTGACAATCCTAAAGAAAATAATGCCCTCCCTTGACAAAATAGATTTAACTCAATATAGAAAGACAACAATATGAACCGGAAGTCATTCTTAACATCAGTTGGATGGTCGGGCATCGGTATGGCTGCGTTAGGCTTCCGAGGACTAACGCCTAACAGCGATCCGCTTGCTGCTGGCCGGGATTTGAATGCATTAAGTTGCGGGCCGGAGATTGGGGATCGTTTGTTTCAGGGACCGTTCCCGTTTCAGGACGTGCCGGATTGGCATGTCGTGATGACCACAGCTCCTTCTGACCGCATGCTCAAGAATGTTGGCATGGGGCTGGTCGCCTATGTAATTGACGAAGCAGGCCCCCCGAGGGTAGCCGGGGAGACACTGGCGCAGTCCATAGAAAAGCTAGCTCGTATTCCCTTCGCGGAAAAGATGTATGTAAGAGTGAACTGGAAAGACCTGCAAAGAGAACGGGGAAAGTTGGCCCCCTCGGAGGCTTGGCGACTGACGTTCGAAATGGCGGTCAAGTACAATAAAAGAGTGGGCTTCCGGGTGATGTTTCAAAACCCGCATATTCCCGATCTGGCTTTACCCGATTTTGTGGCCAGTGCGGTTCCCCGCGTCAGCTTGGGAAGGACCGACAAGTTGGGCGGTACGGGAAACCTGAAAGTTCAGTCCATACCCAGATACGCCAGTCCGGAATTTCAGAAATACTTTAAGGAATTTGACGACCTGCTGTCGGCCGAATACGGCGACAACCCCTTCGTGGAATACATGGATACCTACATGTATGGTTTCTGGGGGGAAGGTCATACATGGCCTTTTGAAAAAATAGGAAACCCATTTGGAGACCCGGCCGTCACAAGGAAAACATTTAAAAGCATGTTTCAGCATCAGTGCGGTAACTGGAAGAAAGTGCCACTGGTTACTAATACTTCTCCGGACATCTATGACGCAGGCAATGATATGCTTATCCGGGAAACCTACCGGACCAATAATTGGCTTCGGGCGGATACCATCTATATTTATAACCAGCAAATTGATCAGTTAAGCAACCGTTCCCCTTGGATGGGGGCGTCTCTTGAAGCGAGCATGTCGGATGGCCGATCTGAGAATATCCATACGTATGACGGGCAAACCGCTACAGATAATAAAATTCAACACGTATTAGATGTGGGCGCCAATTATTATTCTCTGTGGAATTGGCACCGGATTTCTGCGGATGGGATTTTACGCTACTATGAAAAATACCCGAGTGCAATGGACAAAATGGCCCAAAAAATAGGATACCGGATCAGGCCGTCCTGGATCTGGCGTATTACCAAAGACGGCCACGAGGGGTTAATCTTTGGATTGGTGAATGATGGCATAGCCGGCGTACCCGGCGCGGTAAAACTGACACTGAAGACGGAAAGAGGTGAAATCGTGCAAAGCGGATATCTGGACCCGGGATGCCCCGGGCCATCCGCAGTTCGGCAGGCGTGCATGGTCCTTCCGAATGATGTGAGTTGGAAAGGATTGAGGTTGTTCGCTGAAATCAATGTTAAAGGCCAGCTCTATCCCATCCAGTGGGCCTGCCGGGAAAAACTTAACGGAGACGGGAGTTTAACCTTACGACCTATGCCTGTTTAGCTGTCGGATGCCAAAGAAGCACTGGTTTAGATTAATTAGTGCGATGAGCGGGAGGGGCTATGGAAGGTAATCGAGATCTACCTGCTTTTCCTTGCCTGTAATGGCCCTGGGAAAACAGCTGGATGATTTCTGATGCCACGGGCAGCAGAAAATCCTTTGATAGGTGAAATTTCTTTTATGGATAAATATATTTTACGGGTATAAAAAAAACAGGAAATCATGTTCAATAAAAAAACAGGTGCTTTGCTATTGATAATGAGCCTCGTGCTGTTAAGTTGTGCACAAAAGCAGGAAGGGGCCCAACAAGAAGAAAAGCAGAAAGCTCTTCCGCATACATTGTTGCTTAAAAGCTGGTTGCCTCATTCTATCTATAATATACCCGCACATAAAATAGCGAAGGCCAAGTATCCCGCCATTGATATGCACGCACATGACTATGCCACTACAGCCAAAGAAGTGGCAAAGAGGGCCCGTATATATGATGAGGTGGGCCTACAAAAATCTGTAGTGTTTACAGGCGTTACAGGTCCGAAGTTTGACTCCTTGTATTCCCTATATTCAGTCTATCCAGACAAGTTTATGGTCTTTTGTGGTATAGATTTCTCTGGTTATGATAAACAAGGCTGGCAACAAAAGGCTGTTGATGAATTAATACGAGATGTTAGCGAAGGGGCTAAAGGCGTGGGGGAGATCCATGATAAAGGAGCTGGGTTGTCGAGTGGAGGTATAACGGCAAAAGGCTTGCATCCGGATGATCCCGAGATGGATCCGATATGGGATGCCTGTGCCAGGCTTGGTATTCCGGTGAGTTTGCATATTTCCGATCCTATCTGGATGTATGAACCGATGGATTCCACAAATGACGGGCTCATGCGGTCATGGACCTGGAGAATTAGTAAAGACGACGGGGCTAAAACCCATGAGCAAATGATGCAAATATTAGAAAATACCTTAAAGCGGCATCCAAATACCACGTTCATCATTTGCCATTTAGGTAACTTGGCTTTTGACCTTTCTAAGCTTGGAGCACTGTTTGATAAATATCCAGGCTTTTATGCGGATATTTCAGCACGTTTTTCCGAATTTTCAACCATTCCGCGTTATGCCGCGCAATTTTTTACTAAATATCAGGATCGCCTGGTATATGGTACCGATTACGGTTGGGAAGTATGGAAGCCCAAGAACGCCTATGGGCAAACAGAACCAAGTTTACAACAAATGTACAGCATGACATTCAGGGTGCTGGAAACGACGGATGACCATTTTTATTTGACTACGCTTTTGGGCTATAAGTGGCCTCTCTATGGACTAGGACTGGATGATGATGTGCTTAAGGATATTTACCGAAATAATGCATTGAAGATTTTTAAAAAAGAACGCGTTAACGACTGATGTGTTTCCACGTAGTGGTTATGCTATATTAATGGATAGGATTTATGAGATGGAAATCGTCAATATTATTTTCTGGCTGCGGCCTTCTATTTATCTGCTTATTTGCGGATTCATTAAGGGCGCAGGCGGATCTCCCTGCCGTTATTGCTGTCAAAAAAACAAATGATTTTACCATTAATGGTGCAGGCTCAAATAAAAACTGGCAGCAGACCAGCTGGGTCGACCTGCCGCTGCGAGATACGTCCGATAAAACAGCTTTATGGGCCACTAAAATGAAAATCCTGTATTCTGATTCCGGGTTGTATGTCCTTTTTAGCTGCCAGGACAGCATTTTAACGGCAACGATTGCGTCAGACTTCAAGAAACTGTGGGAGGAAGATGTGGTAGAAATTTTCCTTTGGCCGGAGACTGGCAGCCCAAGCTATTTCGAATATGAGCTGTCTCCCCTGAATTTTGAGCTTCCACTTCTTGTAACAAATATAAACGGCGACCTTACGCGATGGCGGCCTTACCTGTATAAAGGGGATCATTCCCGACAAACCATGCATAAGACCACGGCTCTTGGCGGTCCAAAGCAAAGTAATGCAGTCATAAAAAAATGGAAGGCGGAAATCTTTATCCCGTTTAAGCTTTTAAGACCGTTGATAGAGGCGCCGCCTGAACCGGGCAGCCGTTGGAAAGCTAATTTCTATCGGGTAGATTATGATGGAAAAATGCCCGGCAAATATGAATGGCAACCCGTTAATAAAACCTTTCATGAAATAGACAAATTTGGCTTCATTGTTTTCGAATGACAATGTATTGCCGCAGTGGCAGAACATCCTTTTATGTTTTTACTTTCGATTAGAACCAGGAGGAAAAATTGAGCTACTCAAACACATGATTAACTTTAAAACCCTATGACCAAAAAAAAGAAACACTTTAGCTTAACCAGCTAAGTGCTAAACTTAATAGAAATATGGACAATGTAAAAAGAAGGACGTTTATTAAAAATACTTTTATGGCCGGCATAGGCTCTTCTGTAATTAATAAAAGTATTTTACCCTTAATGGGTAAAGAGGTCACCCTTAAAAACCAAAAAGCTCTGGCTGCAGCCCCCGCTAACAAAAAGGCTAAAAAAATCGTTGTGGCTGGCGCAGGGATAACGGGTCTTTGCTGCGCTTATGAGCTGATGAAGAAAGGACATGAAGTCATGGTGCTCGAAGCAAGTGGCAGGCATGGAGGACATGTGTTTACGGGCAGAGACGGATTGTCAGATCATTTGTATGCGGATTTTGGAGCGGATCATATTACAAAGCCCGGATATGAGCAATTTTTCGCGTACATAAAAGAATTTGACCTTCCGGTATTGCCCTACCCCAACGCGGAAGGATCTGAAGCGGCTCCCGGCGGAAACCCGATGAAGATGATTGGCGGGAAGTTTTATACAAATGAAATGCTCGCTGATCCTGCTGTACTTAAAAAGTTCGGTTTTAATGATGAGGAAGTAAAATTTTTATCTGCTCATCCCTGGTACCGGCTTAAGTCAATATACCTGCATTCCTTTTTAAGTAAATTTAGTGAGGTTAATAACCCCTTTGGCATAGGGTATGATAACCTGGATCGTATTTCCCTTTACGAATTGTATAAAAAGCAGGGAGCCTCTCCAGCGGCATTAGGTTTCCTTGGAGGCAAAAATACATCGGCTTTATATGCATTATGGAGACTGGCGGTGATGAAAGAAAGGGGGATACCGCTTTCGGAAGGAGACACCTTCCGGCTTAAAGGAGGCAACCAGGAACTGCCTAACGCGTTTGCCGGAAAACTAGGGGCCCGGGTGAAATTGCGTCATCCGGTATTGGCGATTAGCCAGAGCGAAACCGGTGTAACGGTAACTCATACCGCGTATAATTATGAAAAAGAAGAAAAGGTCAGGGCAGATTACTTGGTCAATTGTATGTCGCTTTCTGTATTTAAGAATATCCCCGTGACGCCCGCGTTATCTCCTGAAAAGCAATATGTAGTCGATAACCTGGCCTACACCTCTCATCCGTTTTATGTGTTCGAGGCGGCCTCCCGATTTTGGATTAAAGATGGTTTTAAAAGCATCAACCTGCAATTTGAAAGCCCCGAAATTTCCGCTATCTGGCAGGAACCTAACGAAATAGATTCTTCACGTGTTGTTTTAAAAGCATTTGGCCCGGGCGGATTATCACCGCAACGGGTATTGGCTGCTTTCAGGAAAGTATATCCAGGTGGCCAGGATACGATTGTTCAGGCTTTAACGAAAGATTGGACTAAGGACAGCTTTTCTCCATCCTGTGAGATGCTGCCCTTTCCTATTGGTGAAATGCACCGGTTTTGGCCACAGATTTTAAAGCCAGAAGGAAGAATTTTTTTCGCGGGAACATACGCTGATAACCTGAGCCGGGGAATGGAATCTTGCCTTCGGTCCGCAGGAAGAGTAGCCAAAGAAATTGATCAGGCGGAATAAATATCAACTCATGGGACGTTTTTTAATTTTAATCCTTTTGAACCCGGTTTTCTTTTTTCTTTCATTGGAGGGGAAAAGGGACGCTCCCGGCGGGAATCATCCTCCCGTTGTTGAAATTATAAGTCCTGAAGACAGTGGTTCCTATCAATTGAATGCGAACGTACGTTATAAGGTGCGTGTTTCCGATCGGGAGGACGGAGAATCACGGTATAAGGAAATTCCCGCTAAGGACGTCGTCTTAGAAGTAAGGTATAGATCCGGGCTGTCCGGAGCACAACTCGACTCAATTAGGGAAAATGTAAAAATGCCCGAAGGGCTTGTTCTCATTGGATCGCACAATTGCCTCAATTGCCATCAAATGAATGCCAAGTCAACAGGACCTTCTTTTAAAAGAATCAATGCGCGGTATGAACATACGAAGATGAACATAGCTCTGCTGTCGAAACGAATAATAAAAGGCTCGTCCGGAGTATGGGGAGATCAGACGATGCCGGGGCATCCAAAGTTGACGAAGAAAGCAGCGGCAGCGATCGTAAATTGGGTTTTTAATCACGGGAAAGATTCCACCCTGCAATTGTATACCGGCATGCATGGTTTTTTTCGGATAAGGCCGGCTGGTACATCCAACAGCAGTACCCCGACGGTTGTAGTGTTAACCGCAAGTTATACTGACCACGGCCTGAAAGGAACAAATAGCCAAAGGTTGACCGGCAGTGATCGAGTAATCATTCAGGTAAAGGGAGACGAGTAGAATGATGGAAATGCAGCTGCGCTGCCTTGAAGTTAAATAAAGAATGAAAATGGATAAAACAGCAACGTACAACAGATAAACTTTCGCGAAACCATTTTAAACGATTTCTATTACAAATTGGACCTTTAATGTAAGCTTATGGGAGATATACAAACACAGACAAAGTCAGAGGTTGAAAGCGCAAAGCCGGGACATATCAGGGTTGACATACCCAGGCAACTGCTTGATGATTATGGGCGGTTGCTTTCATTAGATTTTTTTCGTGGATTTACGATGATTATGCTGATGTTTGAAATTGTGTGGAGTGCCTTAGGAAACCAATATTTTGATGGAACGTTTCTTGAGGCGGTTCATATCGAATTTAGCCATTCGGCATGGGAGGGATTACATTTCTGGGATCTGGTTCAACCGTTTTTTATGTTCATAGTGGGCGTGGCCATGCCTATTTCATTTGGCAAGCGTTGGGACCGGGGACGAACCTGGACAGAGACCCTCAAACATGCAGCTAAGCGCTCGTTGATTTTATTGATTTTAGGGGTTGCGGTATATTGTATATTTCCGACGGGCGGCCCTCCTGCACCGGATGGAGCGCTGCGGCTTGAATTTTGGGATGTGCTGGCTCAATTGGCGTTTACCTATTTTTTAGCGTTTTTGATTATGCGGAGGTCGTGGAATTTTCAACTTATTTTTACCCTAGGTATTCTCGTACTGACTGCATTATTGTACCGGCTGTGGCCGGTACCCGGATTTAATCAGCCATTCACTCCTGACCATAACTTTGGATCCTGGCTGGACTTGCAGATCACAGGTTATGTGAGCCATGGACACTGGGTGGCCGCCAATGCCCTTCCTACGGCTTGCCATACGATCTGGGGGGTTATAGCCGGCCAGGTGCTGATCAGTAGGTTGCGTACCGGTAAGAAGTTGCGGATGTTGGTTATAGCCGGCTTAATTGGGCTTATTCTGGGATATGGACTGAGCCCGGTTACTCCCGTTATTAAACGGATTGCTACGGTAACTTTTACTCTGGCATCCGGAGGATGGTGTCTTTTGGTTTTAGCGTTTTCTTTTTGGCTTATTGATGTAAAGAAATATCAAATTGGAACCGCCAGATTTTTTGCTATTCCTGGAATGAATGCCATATTCATTTATATGTTTTTGCAAGTGGGCGGTACTGGTTGGTTTGAACGTATGGTTCATCCGTTCACAAATGGATTTTTAGGGTTATTGCAAATCCCTGCTCCTGTCATCGTCGTAATCACAGCTATTTTTGTCGTGGCTATGATGTACTATATGCTTTATTTTCTTTACCGAAAGAAAATATTTATCACCATTTAAAGAATGGAGCCTACGGTGTATTTGAATTCAAGGTTAAATCTATAAAACGTATTGATATGAAATTCCGGTATTATGGTATGGTTGCCGTCGGGTTCAGGGATTGAATCCTACGTTAAGCAAAAACGGGATGAGGCGTTGCCATTAGGTAAGTCTACGACCCCCGAAGCCCAACCCATCGCCTCTGGCGTGGGTGGGTAGTTCACTTTCCTCAATTAAAAATAGAAT